>CAZUJD010000034.1:1099-10646 GCA_964620025.1 uncultured Ramlibacter sp.
CACCGGCACTGGCACCGGCACTGGCACCGGCACCGGCACCGGCACCGGAACGACCACGGCAACTTGCGGCATTACGGTCGCGGGCAGCGGTACCGTTGTCGCCAGCGGCTTCACGGTTCCCTTCACGCTGCCAGCCACCAAGGTCTGCGTGACCGGCGTGCCGGCCGCCAGTTGTACGGCAGGCAACGCCCAGCTGCAATCGGTCGCCGCGGGTGGCGCCACACCGGCGGGCAACTACACCCTGAACTACACCTATAGCTACGCACCGGGCGACTGCAGCGGCGCCATTGTCACGGTGGCTGCCACACTCTGACACCCCTACCGGACACCTGCAAAAAAGCCGCCCTTGAGGCGGCTTTTTTTTGCGGAGGATCAGAGGACGAAGGGCATCAGGACTGCAAAAGCCGCTCGGGATTGGCGTCCAGTTTGGCCAACGCGTCGCGCGTCGCTCGTACAGTGAGTGCCTCTTCCTCGGCGGGCACCAACAGGCCTGCCTGCAGGTAGGCAGCCAGGCGTCGAACCTGGACCAGGAAGCTGCGCCCATCGGTGGACGCGAAGAGGTGCAGCTGCTTTAGCTCGCTGCACCAGGCGTATTGCACCTGGTTGGTCTTGCCGTTGTGGTCCAGCGTGAACCAGGTGCCAGGTTGCAGTTCCTGGGCCCAGGCGAGCATGCCGGCGCTGGGGCTGGAACCTCCGTCGGCCACAACCTCGATGGCGGACGCGTCGATTCCCAGCATGAGCTCAATGCTCTCGGCGTCCAGCGGGAGGTCGCCGGTCTGGTCGTCGGAGACAAAGTCTTCCAGGTTGGCAAGCCGCTTGGCCATGGCTTCAATACGCGCCTGGGGAATCGCCTCGGTCTTGGACAGGAAGGCGTCGGCCAGCGTGTCGCCGATGATCTTGATGTGAGACTCCTGTGCAGAACCCTGAATCCCCATCAGGGTCATGCCTTGCCGCAAGCGAAGCAACAGATTGGGCAGGTCCTGGATGACGCGTGCCCGGTCGTTGCGGTTGGGCTTGGCACTGGCAGCCCATACCAGGTCAGAGGCGGACTTTTTAAGGGCGATGGTGTCTTCGTGCTGGGGCCCGTTTTTCACGGCAGCCACGGCCAGCACATCGGCCCAGACCTTGAACAGGAACTCGCGGATCTCGTCACGCACCGGGATGTCCTGCAGCATGTTGCGCATCTCGATGGTGTATTGCACCGACATGGTTTCCTTCTGCTCGACCTGCTGCGCCACGCTGACCAGTCGCTGTGTCGCGCCGTTCTCGGTCAGGAACTTTGACAGGAAGCGCTGGAACTCGTCATACACCAGCTGGAACACACGCCGACCGGTCTCGGGGTATTGCTCGATGACCTGCACCACCCGCTTGATTTCAGCCTCCAGTGCGCTGCCGCTGGTGCCGCTGGCATCAAAACCCATTACGCAGGAGCCCATGCGGTCGATCAACTGACGCGCCGGGTGCTGCAAGGTGCCAAAGAACTCCGGCTCAGACAATGCCACGCGCAGCACGGGCATCTGCAAACGGGCAAACCAGACCCGCACGGCGGGAGGAATGCGCTCCTCGGCCAGAATGCTCTGGAACATCAGCGCGACGATCTCGATCGTGGCCTTCTCGCCCGATGTCGCTGCCTTTTTCTTGAGCTCGCCGGTGCGCTGGCGCAGGGCGGTCGCAGCCTGCTCGACACCCGCATCGTCGAACACCATGACTTCATGCACGGTACCACTGCCAGCCACCTCGGTGGAGGCCTGCTGTGACAACGCCTCGGCCAGCGCCGGCGAAGGTCGCGTGACATGGCTCAAGTCAAAGCCTGCGACGCGATCGGTCAACAAACGCTTGAGCTGTCCGATCACACCGGATGCCCGTGCGCGTGCCCGCGCCAGCGGTGGTGAACTGGTCAGCATGCGGGTTTCGTCGTTGGCGCCGCCCGCATGACTCCCGCCATGCGACATGCCACCCTGGCCGGACGGCCCGTAGCCGCCGCCATAGCCCTGAGCCCCCGCGGGGCCTGCACCACTAAACGCACTACCAGAGCCGCCGCCATAGCCACCCTGGCCGCCGGAATAGCCACCACCCTGGCCGCCGCTGTAACCGCCTTGGGCACCAGCGCCACCGCCGTAGCCACCCTGACCACCGGCGCCACCACCATATCCGCCCTGACCCCCGTGGCCGCCACCGGCATACCCCCCATCGGGTCCGCCGCCATAGCCACCACCCGGCCTGCTGCCAGCAAAACCGGATGCGCCGCCGTGGTAGCCACTGCCGCCGCCATAGCCGCCGCCGTATCCGCCGCCTTGACCGGACTGGCCCTGACCGCTTTCGGCCTCGGCACCGGCAGCAGGCTGTTGAGCGGGGTTCTGGCCACCACCGGGGCGCCGGCCTGAACCGGGCGCGGGCGCCGAGGTACGCCGCACCCGTTTGGACAGGTCAATATCGGGCAGTACACCGTTATTGATCAGGAATTCATTGGTTTGGCCGTAGGCTGCCACCAGTTGATCCACCATGTGCTGCTGGATCAGTTCCTTGACCAGGCCCCAGGTTTCCCGGGCCAGGCCGGCCGACACCCATTGCTCGACCAGCAATTGGGCGCTGACTTCGGGGCGGAGGATGTCGTAGGACTGCAGGTCATCGCCACCTTCCAGGTGCTGCATGCGCAAGCGCAGGTCATTGAGCTCCCAGGTGACTTTGTCGAGCACGGACAGGGCCAGGCGCGAGGAGAGGATCTTTTTCTCGACCACGTCATCGCCAATCAGCTCCAGGCTCACGGCTTCCAGCCGCACGCGCGCAGTGGCCGTGGGCGGCACCAGTGCCCGGCGCCAGGCCTTGGTCGTTCCTTCAGTCCAGTCCCTGTGCAGACGCTCGAACTCCAGCATCGCATCGCGGCGGTCCTGCATTTCCTTGGTGCTGGTGCTTTGGTCCACCAGCTCTATCAGCTTGGCACGCACGGCGTCAGCCATGGGCACCATGACGCCTTCGGCGTGGGAAATAAAAACCTCCCGCGCCTTGCGGCCCAGCGCGTTGCTGTCAGGAGAGGGCATGGGTCCGGACGACATGCGCTAGCTCGAAGTTCAGACCACCGCGCCGGCGTTGGGGTCGTTGGGGTCGCCGCCGTCCTTCTTGGCCACACCGCCCTTGACAAGGTCTTCGCGCTTGATGCCCAGCCACATTGCGATGGCCGCGGCCACAAACACTGACGAGTAAATGCCGAAGCAGATGCCGATGGTCAGCGCCAGTGCGAAGTAAAAGAGAGTGGGGCCGCCAAACAGCAACATTGACAGGACCATGATCTGCGTTGAACCGTGGGTGATGATGGTACGGCTGATCGTCGAAGTAATCGCGTTGTCGATGATTTCCGTGGTACCCATCTTGCGGTAGCGGCGGAAGTTTTCACGGATACGGTCAAAAATCACAACGGATTCGTTGACCGAGTAGCCGAGCACGGCCAGTACGGCGGCCAGCACGGCCAATGAGAATTCCCACTGGAAGAACGCAAAAAACCCCAGGATGATGACCACATCATGCAGGTTGGCCAGAATCGCCGCCACGGCGAATTTCCATTCGAACCGGAACGCCAGATAGATCATGATGCCCACGACCACCATGCCCAGGGCCTTCAGGCCGTCGGCGGCCAGTTCGTCGCCGACCTGGGGACCGACAAACTCATTGCGCCGCAAGGTGACGTCGGGGGTTGATTCTTTCAGTGCCGCCAGCACCCTGTCGCTTTGCTGGGCAGAGCTCACACCCTTCTGGGCAGGCAGACGGATCAGCACGTCCCGCGCTGTACCAAAGTTCTGGACCTGTACATCGTTGTAGCCCAGGGCGGCCACCGTACCGCGCACCTTCTCAAGCTCAGCCGGCTGCGAATAACTCACTTCCATCAACGTGCCGCCGGTGAATTCCACCGACAGGTGCAAGCCGCGTGTGATCAGGAAGAAGACGGCCGCGGCAAACGTCAGGAAGGAAATCGCGTTGAAGACCAACGCGTTCTTCATGAACGGGATGTCACGGCGGATTTTGAAGAACTCCATTCGCGTCTCCTCACTTGGTCTTGGTTATAGCGCCATCGGGCGCAGGACGCCAGACGGTACCGATGGATACGCTTTTGAGCTTTTTCTGGCGCCCGTACCAGAAATTGACCAGACCTCGCGAAAAGAACACCGCAGAGAACATGGACGTGACGATACCAATACAGTGCACCACCGCAAAGCCGCGCACCGGCCCCGAGCCAAATGCCAGCAGCGCGACGCCTGCGATCAGCGTGGTGATGTTGGAGTCGAAAATCGTCGCCCAGGCACGGTCATAACCGGCATGGATGGCCGCCTGGGGCGAAGCACCATTGCGCAACTCCTCGCGCACCCGTTCATTGATCAGCACGTTGGAGTCAATGGCCATGCCCAGCGCCAGCGCCATGGCCGCCATGCCCGGCAGGGTCAGCGTGGCCTGCAGCATCGACAGGATTGCCACCAGCAGCAGCAGGTTGACCGCCAGCGCAATGCCCGAGATCAGGCCGAACAGCATGTAGTACAGCGCCATGAAGGCCACGATCACGCCAAAGCCCCAGGCCACACTGTGAAAACCCTTGGCAATGTTTTCGGCGCCCAGGGTCGGCCCGATGGTGCGTTCCTCGATGATCTCCATGGGCGCGGCGAGAGAACCGGCACGCAGCAGCAGGGCCAGGTCAGCGGCCTCATTCACCGTCATGGAACCTGAAATCTGGAAGCGGTTGCCCAGCTCGCTCTGGATCACAGGAGCCGTCAGGACCTCGCCCTTGCCTTTTTCAAACAGCAGGATGGCCATGCGCTTCTTGACATTCTCACGGCTGGTGTCGCGCATGATGCGCCCACCCTTGGCATCCACCGTCAGGTCCACCTTGGGTTGCTGGCTTTGTGAGTCAAACCCCGGCTGGGCATCGGTCAGACTTTCGCCTGTGAGGATGACCTGCTTCTTGACGATGACAGCCCGGCCATCACGCTCCAGGAACCGTTCCGCACCAAACGGCACGGGGCCGGTGCCCAGCTCGGCAGCGCGGGCCTCGGCACTTTCATCGACCAGGCGCATTTCCAGCGTGGCCGTGCGGCCCAGGATGTCCTTGGCCTTGGCGGTGTCCTGCACGCCGGGCAACTGCACCACGATGCGGTCCAGCCCCTGCTGCTGGATCACGGGTTCCGCCACGCCCAGCTCGTTGATGCGGTTGTGCAGCGTGACGATGTTCTGCTTGAGCGCCTGATCCTGGATGCGCCGCGCCGCCTCGGGCTTGATGGTGGCGGTCAGCTTGTATTCGGTCCCCTCGGGTGTTTCCACCGTCTGCAGGTCCGGAAAACTGTCGGCAATCAGGCGGCGGGCCGCCTCCAGCGTCTGCGAATCGCGAAAGCGCGCTTCCACTGTTTGCGCATTGCGCGTGATACCGGCGTGGCGCAGGTTCTTTTCGCGAAGTGCCGCACGGATGTCCCCGGTGTAGGCCTCTGCCCGTTTGGTCAGGGCTGCCTGCATGTCCACCTGAAGCATGAAATGCACGCCGCCGCGCAGGTCCAGGCCCAGGTACATCGGGCTGGCCCGCAGGGCCGTCAACCAGGCCGGCGAACGTGACAGCAGATTCAGGGCAACCACGTACGACGGGTCGGCGGCATCCGGAATCAGTGCCTTTTGCAGGGCATCCTTGGCCTTGAGCTGCACATCGGTGGAATCAAAGCGCGCCTTGATGGAGTTGCCGTCATAGGTGATCGCCTGAGCCGCAATACCTGCGGCTTTCAGCGCTTCTTCCACACGCGCCTGCGTGGTGCTATCCACCTTCACGGTGGCCTTGCCGGCGGAGACCTGGACGGCGGGGGCTTCACCAAAGAAATTGGGCAGGGTATAGACGGCGCCCACCAGCAACGCGATCAGGATGATCGCGTACTTCCAGACCGGGTATCGATTCATCTTGCGGCTGCGTTATTTGATGGTGCCCTTGGGCAATACCTGCACCACTGCGCTGCGCTGCAGCTGCACTTCGACGCCTTCGGCCACTTCAATGCCGATATAGATGTCACCCAGCTTGCTGACTTTGCCCAGCAGACCGCCGGCCGTGGCGACTTCGTCACCCTTGGCCAGGGCTTCGATCATCAACCGGTGCTCTTTCTGGCGCTTCATCTGGGGCCGGATCATCACAAAGTACAGCACCACGAACATCAGGACCAGCGGCAGCATGCTCATGAGAGAAGACTGCATCCCGCCACCTGCAGCAGCTGCGGGCGCGGTTTGGGCGAAAGCGGAAGAAATGAACACGACAGCTCCAACGTAAGTGATCAGTACAAAAAACCCGCAAACAAACGGGCACTCGACGGTGCCCGTTTGGCGGGGAGCCCGCAATTGTAAGCGGCCCTCAAGCGTAAAGACATGTAACCCAAACCCCTCGCGGGGGTTGCTCAGGCCGCCACGCGAGCCCCCTTCGGATCATGCCATTGCTGCAACAGGCCCGCCCAACGGGTACGTACCGCCGCAAGGTTGCGCTCCTTGACGTGGCCAAAGCCCTTGATCTGCTCTGGCAGGCGGGCGATGTCCAGCGCGAGAGCATGGTTGCCGCTGTCCAGCGATGTGAGTATTTGCTCCAAACTTTCGCGGTACTCGCCGATGAGCGCTCGCTCGATACGACGTTCTTCGGTGCGGCCGAAAACGTCAAAAGGCGTTCCACGCAGGCCCTTCAGCCGCGCCAGGACGCGGAAAGCCGTCAGCATGGCCGGACCAAACTTGCGCTTTTGCAGTTCGCCGCGCTCGTTCTTTTTGGCGATCATCGGCGGCGCCAGGTGGTAATGAAGCTTGAAGTCACCTTCAAACATGGCGCCCACCCGATCCAGGAAGCTGCGGTCGGTGTGCAGGCGGGCGACTTCGTATTCGTCCTTGTAGGCCATCAGCTTGAACAGGTTACGTGCCACGGCTTCGGCCAGCGCGGTTTTGCCCAGCGGCAGCTCGGCCACGCGGACCTTGTCCACGAAGGCCTTGTAGGTGGCGGCATAGGCCTCGTCCTGGTAGGCCGTCAGGAACTCCACCCGTCGCACCACCAGCGACTCCAGTGTTTCGCGCTTGCGGAATTCGATCACCTGGGCCGGCGACAGCAGCTTCTCCACCGATGCCCAGTCGTGAGCAGCCCGACGGCCCCATTCGAAGGCCGCCTTGTTCTGCTCCACGGCCACCGCGTTGAGCTCAATCGCCCGCATCAGCGATTCGCGCCCCAGCGGAATCCAGCCCTTTTGCCAGGCATAGCCCAGCATGAGCGGGTTGGTATAGATACTGTCGCCCATCAGCCGCGTGGCTGCGGCGTCGGCATCAAATGCGCCCACATCGTCCAGGCCCACAGCCTTGACAACCTCGGCCACGCAGGCGTCCGCCGGGTTCTGCCAGGCCGCGTCACGCACAAATGCCGCCGTGGGCGTGCTGTGCGAATTGAGCGCCACACGGGTCCGTCCGGCCCGCATGCGAAGCACGGTTTCCTTGCCCGCGGACACGATGGGATCGCAACCGATGATCAGATCCGCACCAGCCATCCCCACGCGGGTGGTGCGGATGCCCTCTTGTGTGTCTCCAATCAGGACATGGCTCCAGGTGGCGCCGCCCTTCTGGGCCAGGCCTGCCGCATCCTGGGTGACGATGCCCTTGCCCTCGATATGGGCCGCCATGCCCAGCAGCTGGCCGATGGTGATCACCCCCGTACCCCCCACACCAGCGACCACAATGCCGTAAGCCCCGTGGATGACCGGCAGGGCCGGTCCCGGCAATTCGCCCAGCGCGAACGGCGAAGCCGTCTTGTCCCTGGCCTTTTTCTTCAGCTGCCCGCCCTCGACCGACACGAAGCTGGGGCAAAAGCCCTTCAGGCAGCTCATGTCCTTGTTGCAGGTGCTCTGGTTGATGGTGCGTTTGCGGCCGAACTCCGTTTCCAGGGGCTCCACGCTCAGGCAGTTGGACTGCACCCCGCAGTCGCCGCAGCCTTCACACACCAGTTCGTTGATGACCACCCGTTTGGCCGGGTCCACCATGCTGCCGCGCTTGCGGCGGCGGCGCTTTTCAGTGGCGCAGGTCTGGTCATAAATGATGACGGTGGTGCCCTTGATCTCACGGAATTCGCGCTGCACCGCATCCAGCGTGTCACGGTGCTGGATGGCGATGCCGGCGGGCAGGCCCTGCACGGTGTCGTACTTTTCGGGCTCGTCGGTCACGATGGTGATCCTGACCGCGCCTTCAGCGCGCATGCTTTGCGCAATCTGCACCACGCTGTGGCCTTCCGGCCGTTCACCCACCTGCTGGCCGCCGGTCATGGCGACCGCGTCGTTGTACAGGATCTTGTAGGTGATGTTGACGCCTGCGGCAATGCTCTGGCGCACCGCCAACAGGCCGCTGTGGAAGTAGGTTCCGTCGCCCAGATTGGCAAAGATGTGCTGATCGGTCGTGAAGGGCTGCTGCCCCGTCCAGGGCACGCCCTCTCCGCCCATTTGCGTGAAGCCCACGGTGCTGCGGTCCATCCAGGTGGCCATGAAGTGGCAACCTATGCCAGCCATGGCGCGCGAGCCCTCGGGCACCCGGGTGCTGGTGTTGTGGGGGCAACCCGAGCAGAACCAGGGCTGGCGGTCAGCCTTGACCTGCACGACGCTCATCGCTGTTTCCTTGGCCTGCAGGATGGCCAGTTGAGCGTCGATGCGCGCGGTCATGTCGCCGTCCAGGCCCAGCTTCTTCAGGCGCTGCGCAATGGCGCGCGCGATGATGGCCGGCGACAGGTCGGCATTGGCCCGCAACAGCTTGTTGTCGGTCGGGTTGGGCATGGACCATTCGCCCCCCGAGTAATCACCCTCAACTTCGTTGAATTTGCCCAGGACATTGGGGCGCACGTCGGGCCGCCAGTTGTAGAGCTCTTCCTTGATCTGGTACTCGATGACCTGGCGCTTTTCTTCTACCACCAGGATTTCCCGCAGGCCGGTGGCAAATTCGCGGGTGCCCTGGGCCTCCAGCGGCCAGACCACCCCGACCTTGTGCAGCCGGATGCCCAGCTGCCGGCAGGTATCGTCATCCAGCCCCAGATCCAGCAGGGCCTGGCGCGTGTCGTTGTAGGCCTTGCCGCTGGCAATGATCCCGAAGCGGTCGTTCGGCCCTTCAATGACGTTGTAATTCAGCCGGTTGGCGCGGATGTACGCCAGGGCCGCGTACCACTTGTAGTCAAACAGCCGCGCCTCCTGATCCAGCGCATGGTCGGGCCAACGGATGTGCAGGCCGCCCGGCGGCATCTGGAAATCCGTGGGGATCCTGATGTCCACCCGCTCGGGGTCGATGACGGCCGTGGCGCTGGACTCGACGATTTCCTGGATGGTCTTCATGCCGGCCCACACACCCGAAAAACGGCTCATGGCAAAGGCGTGAATGCCCAGGTCCAGGATTTCCTGCACCGTTGCGGGAAAGAACACCGGCAAGCCGCATGCCTTGAAGATATGGTCGCTCTGGTGGGCGGCTGTGGAGCTTTTGGAGATGTGGTCGTCACCGGCCACGGCAATCACGCCGCCCCAGGGGGTGGTGCCGGCCATGTTCG
>CAZUJD010000034.1:10656-16526 GCA_964620025.1 uncultured Ramlibacter sp.
TGCCATACCAGATGCCAAACACGCCGTCGAACCGGTTGGTACCGGCCGGCGAGAAGCCCAGCTGCTGCGTGCCCCACAACGCAGTGGCTGCCAGTTCTTCATTGACGCCTGGCTGAAAAACAATGTTCTGGGACTTGAGGTACTTGGACGCCTTGACCAGCGCCTGGTCATAGCCCCCCAGTGGCGAGCCGCGGTAGCCGCTGATGAAACCCGCCGTGTTCTTGCCCTGGTGCGCGTCACGCAGGCGCTGCAGCATGGGCAGTTTGACCAGGGCCTGCACGCCGCTCATGAAGGCGCGGCCGTAGTCCAGGGAATATTTGTCGTCGAGGGTGACGGTTTCCAGCGCTTTGCGGATGTGTTCGGGCAGCGGGGCGTTCATTCTTGTGGGTCTCCTGTACCGTGGTTGGGCTACCGCCTTGTGGGCGGTCACATGCCGCACCCGGATAGGGCGCAGCCTCTAGTGGAATGCAAAGTGTATGCCCGGCTGCCAGATAAGTCTTTGCTTTCTATGCCCGATCAAAGTTGATTCAAGAAAGAATCTTGCTCAAAATCCGAGTATATGGAAACACTCGACAAGTTTGACATCGCGATCCTGTCCGAACTGCAGGCGGATGCCCGCCTGACCAACGCCGAACTGGCCCAGCGTGTGGGCCTGTCGGCGGCGCCTTGCTGGCGCCGGGTGCGCGCGCTGGAAGAGTCCGGCTACATCAAGGGCTACCGGGCCGAAATTGACCGCCACAAGATCGGCCTGGGGGTATTGGCCTTCGTGCGGCTGGATGCCAACCGCAACACCGGCGAACTGACGCGGGAAATGGAAGAGGCCATCCGCAAGATCCCTGAAATCGTGTCGTGTCACTACATCAGCGGCGCCGGCACGTTTGAACTGCAGGTCGTCAGCCGCGACCTGGACAGCTTTTCGCAGTTCGCCCGGAAGGTGCTCATCAACCTGCCCAATGTGAAAGACCTCCACACCAGCTTTTCGCTGGGGGAGGTCAAGGCCAGCAGCAGCCTGCCGCTGGCGCACCTGGGCCAGCCCGCCAAGGGCTGAATCCGGTCAGGCGCCGATCAGGCCGCCGTCGTTTCGCGTGATCACAACCGTGGCCGAGCGCGGCCGGGCGTTGGCACCACCCGGGCCGTAGCCGGCGTTGCCGGGCCAATGGCTCAGGTACTTGCCCGGGTCGGTCACGTTGGCCTTGGTGATGGTTTCGCCGGGGTGCTGGATGTTTACGAACACCGTCTTGCCGTCGGGCGTTTCGGTGATGCCGGTGATTTCACAGTCCTTGGGACCAACCAGGAAGCGGCGCAGCTTGTCGGCCGCAGGCTTGGCACCCACGCGGGTGGTCACCTCCAGCTTGCTGCCGTCCGCCTTGGTGTAGCTAAGCGTGGCGGCGGCTCCGTCGCCGACCTGTCCGGGCACACCTACCAGCATCATGCAATTGGTGACGTCGGTGTAGGCGCCGTCGTCGGTCTGGATGAAGCACAGGCCCGTCTTCGGGCTGAACCACAGGCCGTCGGGGCTGGAGAAATCCTGGTCGGCGGTCAGGGCCGACAGGTTCACCTGCGTCAGGCTGGCGTCGGACTGCGCGCCGAAAAGATAAACGTCCCACGTGAAAGCAGTAGCGGCGTTCTCGCTGCCGGCTTCCTTCATGCGGATGATGTGGCCGTTGATGTTGCCCGGCGCGGTCGCGGCCGTGGGGGCGTCGGTGTAGGCGCGAGGGTTGGCTGCATCCACCAGCTGCTGGGACGAGCCCGAGGGCTCGACCTTGCGATTGCTGTTGTTGGTCAACGCGTAGTAGATCTCGCCGGTGGTGGGGTGCACCGCGCACCATTCAGGGCGGTCCATCTTGGTGGCGCCCACGGCATCGGCGGCAAGGCGGGCGTTGATCGCAACATCGCCGTTGTCGGCAAAGCGGTAAGTGCTGTAGCTGGCCACGGCGGCGGTGGCCAGGCTCAGCTCGATCCACTGGCCCGTGCCATCGGCATTGAACTTCGCTACATACAGTTTGCCGCTGTCCAGGTACTTGTCGCCGGTGGTGATGCGGTTGGCCGGATTGGCATCGGCGGCGTCCCAGTTGGCGGTGGAGACGAACTTGTAGATGTATTCGCCACGGGAATCGTCGCCCTGGTACACGGCCAGCGGCTTGCCGGCCACCGGCTTTCCGAAGGCCGCGCTCTCGTGTGCAAAACGGCCCAGCGAGGTGCGCTTGCGGATGGCCTGCGTCTTGTCGTAAGGGTCGATTTCAACAATGTAGCCAAAGCTGTTGAGCTCGTTGCGATAGTCGTCCGTGCCGTCGGTGGAGCTGCCGGTCTGGCTGATGTTCCAGCGGGCGTAGATATCGGCCGTGCCGGCGGTTTCCCAGCCGTGACGGCTGGCGCCACCCTGGGCACGGCCATAGCGGTTCAGCGAGACCACGCTTTTGGCGCTGGCCCCACCGCGCGCGGTGTCGTCCGCCGCACCGCGGGTGAAATAGCCGGCCCAGTTCTCTTCGCCGGTCAGGAAGGTGCCCCACGGGGTGTAGCCCGTACCGCAGTTGTTGATGGTGCCCCGGCATTCATTGCCCGAGGTGGAAAACTTCGTCTTCATCAATGCATGGCCGCGTGCCACACCGTTGACCTGCATGGGCGTCATCGGGGTGATGCGGCGGTTGAACGCCGATGCCTTGTCATAGGCGAACTTGCCGGCCACCTTGCGCACTTCCACGATGGAGACACCATGGGCGGGAATTTCCTTGTCGGCCTCGGCGGCCGGGCGCGGGTTGGCGGTGACACCCGCCACGTGCAGGAACTGGTCGGTCAGGGCCTCGTGGTTCATGGCCAGCAGGCCGCGATCGGACCCGTTCGCATCACGTGCGGTGCCGGCGGCATTCAGGCCGAAATACTCCATGCCGTCATGGTGGTCGCCAGCACGGTTGTCATAGTCGGTGTCGCTGCCGTCGTTCCTGAATTCCGGCGTGGCAGCCGTCAGCGGATCGCCCAGGCCATAGATCACCGTGGCGGTATAGCCGGTGGCCACGCTGAGCACGTCAGCCGTGCTTTTGGCCACGGCCGGAAAGCCCAGCTTGATGCTGTTGTCCACGGGGGTTGCCGGCAGCGGTGCGGCATCACTTCCGCCACCACAGGCCGTGAGCGCCACGCTGCCCAGCACGGCAGTACCGGCCGAGCCAAAGCCGGCCTTGAACAGGCTGCGGCGGCTCAGGCGCGCCTCGATCACATCGGTGATCGAAGGGTTGTTGCTGGTATTGAAGTCTTCGCTTTCATGGCCTTGCACAGCCTGCTGCTCGGGCTTTGTCATCGCATTCATGGGGGGATGCCTTTCGGGGACGGTGTTGAAACTCAGCCCGCGAGACTAGGCAACGCGCATGACACCGCCGTGGCAATGCGATGACGGATTCGTGAAACGTTGTAGTGCGCTTGGGCTCAGTCGCGCGCGCAGCGTGCTGCCAGCGGCAGCAGCGGGTAGCGCACGATGGCCTCGCGACCGGTGGCGCCCAGGCCAAACTCGGCCTTCATGCGCGGATTGCTGTAAAAAACGTGCGCGGGCGACGTGCCGCCCGCATCACGGTACAGCACATCGCGCCCCCGCGCACCGTCCAGGATGGCGGTGTCGTCAATGAACCGCACTGTGAACACAATGCCGTGTTCACAGTGGTACACCGGCGCAGCCGGTCCGCTGGCCGGCCCCGCACAGCCAGCCATTGCCAGGGCAGTGGCCAGCGCCAATGCGACCGTTGGGTGGATACGGCTCATTGCAGCCATCACTTCGGCCACAACACCCACAGCTGCAGTGGCTGTTTGAGCCGCCCGGCCAGTTCACCGGCCTGATGGCCCCACCCTGCAAAGTAGTCGGCCCGCACCGCGCCCACGATGGCGCTGCCGGTGTCCTGCGCCAACACCAGCCGCTGAAGGTTGATCGATGCGCCGGCGGAAGCCAGCCATACAGGTGTGCCGTAAGGAATGCTTTCACGGTCCACCGCAATGGAGCGGCCTGGCGTCAGCGCCACCCCCTGCGCGCCCCGGGGGCCGAAGCCGGCATCCAGGTCGGACAGCGGCTCCTCGCGAAAGAACACCGTGCGCGGGTTGCTCCACAGCATCTCGTTCACGCGCTGCGGGTTCTGCCGTGTCCAGGCCTTGATGCCCGGCCAGGACGCATCGCGGATCAGGCCCTGCTGCAGCAGCCAGCCGCCCACGCTGCGATAGGGCTGGTCGTTGCTGGCGGCAAAGGCCAGGCGCACCAGTCGCTGCGAACCGTCGCGCTCAGTCACACGGATACGGCCCGAACCCTGAATCTGCAGCACCAGCGCGTCCAGCGGGTCGGCCAGGAAAGCAATCTCGCGCCCGCTCAGCGCGGCACGTGCTTCGGGCAGCGTCTCCATCTCCTGTCGGGTGTACCAGGGCTTGCGCGTGCCCAGCGTGGCAGGCGGGCGATACAACGGTACCGTGTGGCTGGCTGTGGGCTCGCGCGTGGCGTCCAGCAAGGGCTCGTAGTAGCCGGTCAACAGCCCTTCATGCGCGCCGCCCGGTGCGCCGGCCAGCGGCTCCACCCGGTACGGCTGCAGCCGTCGCTGCATCCAGGCGCGCTGCTCGGTGTCGCCGGCGATGCTCAGCCGCCGAACTTCGGCGCACAGGGGCGCGAACACCGGGCCGGGGCGCTCGCAGCTTTTGAGCCAGGCGTTCCAGGCTTCATGAAGCGGGTCATCACGGAAACCAGGCAGGTCGGCCCAGCGCACGGGCACCCAACGGCTTTTGGATTGCTGGATGGCAGGGGGCAGCGGTGCGCTGTCGTCAGGCGGCAAGGCAGGCGTTGTGATTGGTGGTGCCTGCGCAGGCGCCGGGTCCGGCGGAAAGGGCGGCGGGCTGCCGCAGCCGGCCAGCGTTCCTACAATCAGAGCCGTTGCAACCAACCAGGGAAAACCGTTCATGGGGCTGATTCTGCTTGAAGCGTTGCTGGCGCTGGTGCTGCTGGTGGGCATTGTCTGGTGGACGATGTTTTCCGGCCGGAAGAAAGGAGAGCTTTCTTCTTCTGATTCTTCTGAGGAAGACTCCACGGGCAAGAAGTAATTTTTGTGGCGGGGCCACACCACAAAACCTAAAGACTGCGCATCAAATTAGCCAACTCAACAGCAGACTTCACTTCCATCTTGTCAAACACCCGCGCCCGATGCACCTCCACGGTACGCACGCTGATGTCCAGCTGGTCCGCGATGAGCTTGTTGGGCAACCCCTCCACCACGAGGCGCATGACATCACGCTCCCGCTCGGTCAGGTCCTGCAGCCGCACCTGAAGCTGGCGGCTCTGGCGTCGCGCATCCAGCGTGCGGGCGGAATGCGCAATGGCCTGCTCGATGCGGTCCACCAGTGCGTTGTCTGAAAACGGCTTCTCACAGAAATCGAATGCGCCGCGCTTGACCGCGTCCACCGCCGTCGGCACGTCGCCATGCCCGGTCAGGAAGATCACGGGCAGGCTGTCGGCCAGGCCGCGCGCCACGATGGTTTCAAACAGCGCCAGCCCGCTCATGCCGGGCATGCGCACATCCAGCAGCAGGCAGCAGGGGTCGCGCGGCACAAAGCCCTCCACCAGGAATCGGTCAAAGTCCTCGCCGCTGGCGAAGACTTCACTGGGCAGATGGCGCGATCGCAGCAGCCAGGCCAGTGCGTCGCGCACGCCGGCGTCGTCGTCCACGATGAACACGGTGGCATTGAGTACAGGCTGCATCAGGTGGTTCCGCTGTCAGCGGGCAGGGTGAATCTGAAAATCGTACCTTGTGGATGGTTCGGCTCGAATCCGAGGAATCCCCCGTGCTGCTCGACCACCGTGCGGCACAGGCTCAGGCCCAGGCCCATGCCTTCGGCCTTGGTGGTGAAGAAGGGGG
>CAZUJD010000035.1:0-16486 GCA_964620025.1 uncultured Ramlibacter sp.
CCCAGCGCGGCCTGCGCATCGTGAGCGGCCGCACCGAAAGCCACGTGATGCTGGTGGACCTGCGCGCCAAGGGCATCACCGGCAAGGAAGCCGAAGCCGTACTGGGCGACGCCCACATGACGATCAACAAGAACGCCATCCCCAACGACCCCGAAAAGCCCATGGTCACCAGCGGCGTGCGCATCGGCACACCGGCCATGACCACCCGCGGCTTCAGGGAAGAAGAAGCCCGCGCCACGGCCAACCTGATTGCCGACGTGCTGGACAACCCGCGCGACCCGGCCAACATCGCCGCCGTACGGGCCAAGGTCAACGCGCTGACAGCGCGTTTCCCCGTCTACAAGTAAGTCGCTGATGAAATGCCCGTTTTGCGGTCACGCCGAAACCCAGGTGGTGGAAACGCGCGTGTCCGAAGACGGGGATTTCATCCGCCGAAGGCGCCAGTGCGGCGCCTGTGAAAAACGCTTTACCACCTACGAACGGCCTGACGTCAACTACCCGGCGGTCGTGAAGAAGGACGGCCGGCGCATCGAGTTCGAGCGTGCCAAGTTGCTGGCATCCATGAATCTGGCACTGCGCAAGCGGCCTGTCAGCACCGAGCAGATCGATAGCGCGATCGAACGCATCGAGGAAAAGCTGCTGAACCTGGGGGTGCGCGAAATCCCGTCCAACCGCATCGGCGAGCTGGTCATGCGCGAGCTGAAAAAGCTCGATAAAGTGGCTTATGTGCGGTTTGCCAGCGTCTACCGCAGCTTCGAAGACATTGATGAATTCAAAACGCTGGTGGATGAGGTCAGGCGGTAGGGTTCTCGCCTCTAGCGCCAGCACTCTGCATCAGACAACCCGGTCCCTTGACGGCTCTTGGCGCCGGTGCTGGTCAGCTGCAGGGCTCCACACACATCGGTCTTGACTGGCGTGGCCACCAGGGTAAAGCCAGTGCCTGTAGCCACGGTGACCGACACGTTGTAATTCACCGACTCGGCCGGTGCGCCTGCCGGTGCGGTACGCAGGCGGGCGGGAAAGCTGCCAAGATTGTTGTAGGTGCTGCTCGCGGTGTACAGCCGCTCCATGTACTGCGCCCCTTCCAGCAAGGTCGCCCGTGCGTCAGCCCTGCGGCCCTTGGCGATGTAGCTGTTGTAGGCCGGCAGCGCAATCGCCGCCAGAATACCGACGATCGCCACCACGATCATCAGCTCGATCAGTGTGAATCCCTTGTTCTTCGCTTGCATAGGCTGGCCTCGTTGTATTTAACGGATCGGTGGGTTGATGATGCGCCGCCAGGTGCGGTCGACGGTGGGGGCTCCAGAAGCTGTCGGAGGAGGCGGAGGGCAGGTCCCGGAACATTCGCAGGTAGTGCACGGGGGCGGCGGCAACAAGGCCTTCACCTGGCCCGTGGTGTTCTGGATACTGATCTCGGTGCTGCCATCACCCCGGGTGGAACCCGTCAGGATCGCGTCCACACCGTCGGCATTGCTGCTGAAGCCGCAACTGGCAACGTCGGAGGAATTGACCACGCCATCACCGTTGGTGTCGAAGATCGGAACCGTGCCGCAGGTCCCCGTTTCTACCGGGTACAGGAAGTTGGCGCCGCGCCCGGAGGCACTTTCACAGGCCACCAGGTTCTGCGCCGGCGACACCGTGCTGAACAGCACGAACCGCGCATCGGCCCGCTGCGGCGGGTAGGTCACCCGCAAGCCGGCGTAACCCGACACGTTCAGATCGATATACCAGCCGCGCATGCTCGTCCAGTTGATGTCCGGACCACTGATGCTGAAGAAGGTATTGCCCGCAGCGTCACCCGTACCGTTGAAGGTTGAGATCGTGCGCTCGACCAGATTGGACCTCGTGAACGGCGTTGTCAGAGCTTCCGGGGGATTGTCACGCACACCATACATGGTCTGCGTCGTGGTGGTGTCAGCATCGGCCTCGGTGATCAGGCGGCCGGAACCAAAGACGACGATCTTCCCGCCCTGGCTGTGATCAAACAGTACAGGCGGCTGAATGATGGATTGCACCGTGCCGCTGACCGTGGTCGCACTGGCCAGCGGTTGACCACCGTTCGCAAGGGTGAAGCCACTGGCGGCTGCACTGGAGTACTCAAATTTCCAGAGCTTGCCCTGCAGGTCGCCGGCGTACACGTTCCTGATCTGGCCGAACTCGTTCTTGAGAACCGCAACGCCGCCCAGGCCGTTGTTGCTGACCGACGGGGATACGTCCAGCTTCTGAACAGAACCATCATTGATGTCGACCACAAACAGATAGGCCTTGCCACTGGCGCCGCCAAAGCCGTTGCCAAAAATGGCTACCCATTTACCGTTGGGCAATACCCCCGACTCCACCGGGAACAGCACATGACCGAGTTCGGACTCGCTCAGGGAATTCACCTCCCAGCGAATGGTGTTGACCCCCAGGTTTGAAGGATCGGTAATGTCCAGCGCATACACGCCGCGTCCCCCTGCCCCCAGCGAGCCAAACAGGTAGTTGCGCCAACCGGCCGGACCTGATGCGGGCGAGGTGACCCAGACATCGGATTCACGCAGCGGGCCATCCACATAGTAGGTGTGGTAGTTGTCGACGCTGCCATAAGTACGCGAAGCCAGGTTGGACAGCGTCGGATAGATCGCGCGTGGCACATAGGCAAAGACCTCCTTGCCATCCTCGGAGGGCGTCGCGCCGCGCGTTTCTTTAAAACCATGCAGCATGCCGTCGTTGCCACCGACATAGAGCACACCGAACCGGGTCTTTTTGACCGAGTTGATGTAGGCACCATAGCTGTTGCCAAGCGTCGGTATCTTGGTGTTGTCCAGATCTGCAGACTCCTTGGCAAACACCGGGTTGGTGTTGATGAAGTCGCCCAGGATGGACTCCCGCATGCGGTAGCCGCTTGGGCCTTCGTTGGACCGGTCGCCACGGATGAAGTTGGTGAATGTTGTGGTGTTGAGCAGTCCCAGGGATGCCTTGCCGGTCAGGCTCAGGTTGGACCAATGAAACTGAACCCGCGGGTTGAGCAGCAGCCCCGGGTCCATGGTCACGATGTTGCGGGACCCCCATGCAGGCAGTTTGTCCTTGGCACCCCAGACCTTGGCACCGGATTGGCCTTGCTCATCGAGCACAAAGGCCTCCACATCACCGGACCACGCAGCCGTCTTGTATCGGGGTATGTATTTGCGGCTGCCGGCCTCCAGCACGGTGGCGGCCGTGGCAACGCCTGCCTCGAGCAGTTCGCGCTCTGACGCCCGTGAAATGGCGGAACGAAGGGCGCTTGTAAGTTCGCCAGGGTTGCGGGCCGTGAAATAGTCTCCGCGGGTGTTGACCGCCGCATGCCAGAGGTCATCGATCTTGTCGGTACCCCAGCTCTTGGTGCCGGCCGTCAGGGCGGGCAAGTCTGTCTCCGGATTCAGCTGGCCGCGCAGCCCCAGGCTGACAGTGAACAGGGTCATCGCCTGCCAGAACGAAGGGTCATCCGCCGTCGGTTGCACCTTGTTGTCGATACCTGAGGCTCCACCGCGCAAATCGCGTTTCCAGAAATGCATGGCCACATCAGCCAGCGTGTTGCTTTCCGAGTCCATGTAGGGACGCGCCGGCGAGTAGGTGTAATTGCGACCACCCGCCCCGACGATGTTGCTGCCGGCCGTGTTGTCCACATTGCCAAGGGTCGGCATGGTCAGCGGTGCGCCTGTGTCGTTCCAGTAGCCATCCGTCACCAGCAACTGGTAGGAGCGCCGGCAGGTCTTGTGGGGTTGTGCGCTCAAAGTCGCTGGGTCGTCGCTCCACGGACCGCCGTTGTCTGTGCGCTCAAAATACTGGCCTACGCCGTATACCGCCTGCCGCAGCGGCGTACCTCCGGACAGCGTCTGGTTACGGATCCAGTTGAAAAACGACACCTTGTGCGTCGGCGTGAAGTCGCGTACCCCCTGCTCCACCACATGGGTGGCCACGCCGTCGATGGTGGACGAACCCTTGTGAATTCGCCCCCAGCCAAACCGGAACTTGTTTTCCATCGTGCCAAATGCTTCCGGAATGGCCGCCTGAGCCAGCAGCAGACGGGACCGGTAGTACTGGAACCAGTTGGCAAAGTTGGTGCGCTCCTCGTCGCGCGTGCAACTGCTGCCCGCACAATCGGTCCGGTCGGGGTACTTGGTATAGCTCGTGACGGTGGAATTCAGGTTGAACTGGGTGTAGCTGGCCGTAGCGTTCGGGTTGCGGAAATTTCCGCTGGCGTCCTTGTTCAGGCGGTAATACAGCGCCGCGTTGAAGCGTTTGTTGCCTGATGCGCAATCCGGTACGAGGCCAGAAATGTCGGTGCACCAGTCGACGTTGTAGGTGCCGGTGACTGCCAGTGACGTGGTCGCAGCGGTGGCCAGGCTCAGCGGATCGAACCGCACGTTGGTGAAAGTGGCGGTTGCCATACGCGTGACACCATCGGCATTGAGCCAGGGCCGGTACAGCACCTCCGGGTTGTAGTAAATCATGTTCACGTCGGGTGAACGCATCTGTTGCTGGAACAACGTCGGACTGGTCGGATCTGCAAGCACAACCCCCCGATGGGTGCCCGGGTAAGTGCGCGGATCGCTTCGGTGCATGATCAACCCGTCGTCATCCGGAAAATTCACGGTCGCTGTGTTCACCTTGAAGGATCGCTCCGGCATGTACTGGTAGGCCATCGACCCCGATTCGTCCAGATTCAGGATGACATTGGGCTTGACGTTTCCGCCGTCACGGCTGAGCAGCGGCTTCTGCGCGGGCGTCTGGGCCCATGTGAAGCCGGCCAGCAGCAGGGCCAGCACGGCCACCAGCGATCTGCCTGCAACCACCAGCCAGCATTTTGCGAAGTAGGTTTTCATGGATTGGGCCTTTCGCTAGTTACCCATGGACTGCAACCACACCACGGCTCCGCTGAGCGTGGTGCCAGTCGTCGGATCTGCTGTGTAGCCCGGGCTGAAGCCGCGGGCGGTGATCAGGTAGGTGGGAGAGCCGGCACCCAGGGTCACAGGCTCTACCAGGCACTCGGGATTCCGACCGGGCGTGACGCTGCTGTTTGCTCCAGAGACAATTCCCGAGACATTGCTGATCTGGATGACGGCTGTTGGGGTGTTGAGCCAGGTTGCGGTTGACGACCAGAGCGCCGTGGCCACCGGAACGGCCGCTGGTAGCGCGGCATCCCGCAAGGCAAGTTCGGTCCGCGCTGCCGAGGGTTGGGCCATCTGGCGCTCGCAGTACTGCAATCCCATTTCTGCGTACTGCTGGGCCAGCGCATCGAGCCGCAGGTTGTTGGTGATTTTTTCTCCGGAAGCGGCATTGCGCATCGAACTGGCAGCCGACAGGCCGATCACCACCAGCATGATCAGCACGATGATCAGCGTGGTGCCCTGCTGGCGCCTGACGACTTGCACTCCGGCCGCAGCCCCTTTTGCTGCACGACGATGGGGGGTGGGGCAGCTCATCAGTAACCAATCTTGTTGCGCAGGGCAACTGTGGTGAAAAAGGCTCGGTACATGCGCCGGTCGGCCGACGTCGCGGCGGTGCCATCGCAATCGGTGTAGGCCGCCAGACCCGCCGTCACATCGTCGGAGGTAAACACAGGTTCGGCGGTACGCATGAGCAGGCAGATGCGGACACTGACGACGTCAGCCCAGCTCTCACCGGTAGCCCCGACGGAGGCAGCCTGAAGGTAATAGCGGGGCACCCGTGTTGCGAGGTTGCCCGGGGCCCAGCCAGGTGCGATCCCGTACCAAAGTTGCATGGCTTGCACGTCGGGCACGATGGGCATGGCCGCCGCAGCCGACTGGCTTGCGCATTGCAGGTTCGAGCCACTCACGAAATAGCGGTTGCTCGTGACAAAAATGGTGCCGAAGCTGGCGGTTGCCGTGCCGGTGATGGCATTGCCCTGGCAATCCACGGGCGCACCAGCGGCTGACACCACGGACGTCAGCGTGGTGGCCTGATAGGTTACCTGGATCGCCGGGCCTGCCGCAACGCCGCAGGTCGCCGCCGTAGCGGTGTCATCTGGTCCGGTGGCGCTGGAAAAGTCGGTGGCGCAGCCAAACACCGGGCGATTGATAGCCGGCCGGACAAAGGTCGCAGTTCCCCCTGTCACGATCTTGCCGTTGGCCTCGGAATAGCCGGCCATCTGGATGTCGCGACTGAGCTGCGCAAAGCCGATCTGGGCGTCCTCGGTCATCTGGCTCACCTGGGTCTGCAACGTCGATGTCGAACCACTTCCCAGGTACATGACCAGCACTGCAGCCACGACAAACAGGCCGATCACCATCGCCACCATGATTTCAATCAGGGTGGCTCCATACTGGCCCCGGGACCGATGGGTGCGCCTGTTCATACCTGCACCCTGAAATACATGCAGCGCACGTTGCTGTCGGCTGCAGTCAGTCCCAGGGATGCAGGGCACTCCAGCGCCCCGCCTGTCAGAACATGCTCACTGCCAGCATCCGTCCAGACAATCCACAGGTCGGATGCGCCCGAAGCCGTCCGGTCCAGCCGCACGGACCCACCAGGCAGGCTGGCGCGAACGGCTTGCCGCCACGCGGCGATATCGGCCGCCGCCATCTGCGCGGCATCACATGAACTGGCGGCGGAGGCGCAGGTCGGATTGACTGCCGCAATGGCCGCCTGCTGCGTCAAATAGTCCTGCTGGAACTGGTAGTTGTTTGCAGCAGAGCCGCCCAGATTGTTGGCCCGCATGCGTTCGGTGATGTCACCCACCAATAGCGTTGCAATGGCGCGGTACTGAGACAACTTGCCATACCGCACGGCCGCTGCATTGATACCGGCCAGGCCCAGCAACCCGATGGATGCAATCACGATCGACACCAGCACTTCAAGCAACGAACTGCCTCGTGCGCGACGCGCTGCACCTGCCCGTGCGCCAGTAATGGCACGCGTCAGCATGTTGCCGCCACTCCTTCGGCGGATACACGCATGCGCCCCAAAGCCGAAACGCAGACCAGCCGCGTCCCGCCAGCCAACGATGAATCAGCGGTCACCAGAAATGACTCGGATGCATTCAACGCCAGACCGGTCGGCTGGAAAGTAAATGCGCTGCGCGTGCTGGCAGCATCTCCAATGCGACCCATGGAGGTCACCATGCTCAGGCCTGCCTGCACGCGGATCACCGAGTCGCCCGCGTCCACGGTCTGGTTGTTGTTGACGTCCGTGAAGACAATCCAGCCAGCGCGCCAGTCGCCCGCGCCTGCACAGCTGGCGCTGTCAGTGGACCGGCATGCCGTTGCATAGGTACTGCGCTTGATCGCCTCACTGCGGGCCAGGCGGAAGTCGGACGCAAGATCTGTCGCGGCGCTCGTCGCGGCCCGACGCACCAGCATCGCCCTGAAGCTGGGCAATGCCAGGGACGCCAGGACCCCGGCAATCGTCATGACGATCAGCAACTCAACCAGTGTGACTCCAGCCAATTTACGCATGCCGGGAGTGTCGGCCAAGCCATTTCGCACGCAGCCTGGCCGGCGACAAATGGCGTCATCGCCCCGCCCAGCGGCAGTATGCTCACCGGATGAATGCGTTCGACCGTGAAATAGTGCGCCTTGCGCAGGCCCAGGCAGAGCTGGGGCTGAACCTGACCAACCCGAATCCGCGCGTGGGCTGCGTGATCGTCCTCGACGGCCGGGTTATCGGCCAGGGCCACACCCAACGTGCCGGAGGCCCCCATGCCGAAATCATGGCCTTGCGCGATGCAGCAGCCAGTGGCCATGACGTACGCGGTGCGACTGTCTATGTCACGCTGGAGCCCTGCTCACATCACGGACGGACCGGGCCGTGTTGTGACGCGCTGATCCAGGCGGGCATCGGCAAGGTCGTTGCATCCATTGCCGATCCGAACCCGCTGGTTGCGGGCCAGGGTTTTGCGCGTCTGCAGGCGGCCGGAATAGAGGTCGAGGTTGGCGCCGGCGCCGAAGAGTCCCGTGAACTCAACATCGGCTTTTTCAGCCGCATGATCCGCAAACTGCCGTGGGTTCGTCTGAAAGCCGCCGCCTCGCTGGATGGCCGCACCGCGCTGGACAATGGCGTCAGCCAGTGGATTACGGGCGAAGCAGCCAGGACGGACGGGCATGCCTGGCGAGCGCGCGCCTGCGCGGTATTGACGGGCGTCGGCACCGTGCTGCAGGACAACCCGCGCCTGGATGTCCGTCTTGTGTCTGCACCGCGCCAACCCCGGTTGGTCATCGTGGACAGTGAATTGAGAACGCCACCGGACGCCCGGCTTTTCGAAGCGGAGCGCGAAGTCTGGATCTACACAGCCCGCCCCGACAGTGCCAACCAGACAGCGCTGGAGGGCCGTGGGGCAACCGTGATCCCTTTGCCTGGGGCGCGCGACAAAGTGGATCTCGGCGCCATGATGCGTGACCTGGCCCGGCGTGAAATCAATGAGTTGCATGTGGAAGCCGGTCACAAACTGAATGGCTCTCTGGTTCGCGAAGGGTTGATGGACGAATTGCTGCTGTATGTGGCGCCCAGGCTGGTGGGGCAAGGCGCTGGCATTGCCCATTTGGGCCCTTTTACGGCGCTGGACCAGACAACACCACTGGACATCCATTCATGTGAGCGGCTGGGCCCCGACCTTCGCATTCTGGCCAGACGCCCGGCCTCATGATCAGACCTTTGGCTAATCCAAAGTACCAAATTAATTTGTAATTAGCATTTACGAATTACATCTTATTACCTATACTACTTTCGACTCATTGGTGAATCGGGACTGACGTCCGGGGCGCCGAAGAGGGTCAGCAGGCCGGGCGCCCAGCCCTTTCCTCAATGTCCTTCAGGTGGTCGAAATGAAAAAGGCAAACGGTTTCACTCTTGTCGAACTGCTCGTCACGATGTCCGTTGTGGCGGTGCTGGTCACACTGGCAGCCCCTTCTGTCGCAGGCCTGGTTCAATCCGGCAACGTAGCTTCTGCGGTCAACACCCTTCTGGGCGATTTGCGCTTCTCCCGCAGTGAGGCCGTACGCCGCGGAGTTCCAGTCGTCATATGCCGCAGCAGCGCTCCCGAAGCCACATCACCACAGTGCGCATCGGACCCGGCCAACACGGGTTCGGGATGGTCGACCGGCTGGATCATTTTTGAAGATCGCGATTCCAACGCCAGCTTCGACAGCGGCACCGACAAGCTGCTCAGGGTCCAGGCGGGCTTGAACGGCATTGACCAGATCAAGACCCCGACAAACAGCTTCGAATTCACGCCGATGGGCCGGCAAAAGTGGCAAAGCCAGAACATCACATTCGGTGGCGACGCGATTGCCAAAGCGCGACAGCGCCTAGTGTGCGTCGCTGTCACCGGTCGTGCACGCGTCGCAGGTGATGGCAACGCGAGCTGCACCTGAGGTGACTCCATGAAGAAAATGGTGCGACCCACGGCCAAACGGCGCGCATTACAAGGCGCGACGTTGATCGAGATACTGGTCTCGGTGCTGATCCTGTCCTTCGGGGTGCTGGCCATTGGAAACATGATGGCCTATGCAGTGCAACTGCCCAAGGTTGCCGGCAACCGTGCCATTGCCTCCACATTGGCCATCGATCTGACCGAGCGCTTGCGAGCCAACGCGGACGCGTTCACCTCCAGCAAGTACGGCACCCTGACGTATACAGCCACATCTGAGGTCCCGGTGGCGGACGCCACGCAGCGGTGCGCCTACCCCACCTGTACACCTGACACACTGGCCCTCCAGGATCTGCATGACTTCGCCAGGGAAGTCCGTATGCAACTGCCATCTGGCGGGGTAAGCGTGGAAAATCCCGGCGCCGGCGGCGACGGTCGGGTTTTTGTCCTCTGGAAAGAGGCCGCCAGCGCAGGCTCCCTGGGCAAATCAGGCGAACTTTACGCAGGCGACATCTGCCCCGCGCTGGACAGCACGTTGACGGCGTCCGCGCCACGCTGCGTCATGGTCAGGTTCAAGCCATGAGACCGTTCAGCCGTCTCCGTCAAGGCGGGGTCACCCTCGTCGAACTGATGGTTTCGTTGGTCATCGGGCTGGTGATCATGCTGGCCGTCAGCCAGGCCTATCTGGGCGCCTCGGCCAGCAGCCGGTTGGCCGAGACACAAGCCCGCATGAACGAAGACGCGCAAACCGCCTTGGCCATGCTGGTGCAACAGATCAGGCTCGCGGGCGCAAACCCCTTGCGCACCGACCGGGCGGCAAGCTCAGTGCGCAACCCCGTCACGGCCACTTACAGCGTCAGGGGTTGCGATACCGCCTTCAGCAACGTGACGTCCTCCACGTCCATTGACAGCCTGAACTGCGCCCATACCGCCGCCAGTACAGGCCCGGATGCGCTGGCCATCAGCTACGAGGCAGACACCTTCAACACGGTCCGCAGCGCGGGCGGCGCGCCCACCGACTGCGTGGGTGCCGGGCTCAAATCCACCAGCGTCAGCGTCACAACAACCGCCAACGTCAGCACCAGCACCACGATGTACGTCGCGTCCCCGGTCTACTACATCGACACCTCCAAGACGCCCAGAACCCTGTCGTGCAGCAATGCCGACGGCGTCGCCACGCCACAGCCGCTGATTGAAAACGTGATCGACATGCAGGTGACCTACGGGACGGCCAGCCAGGCCAGCCCGACTTACGTCCTGGGTTACCTGAGTGCGCAGGAAATCGACAATCCCGCGGGCCCGATCACCGGCCCGGCCAGCGCGGCCGAACGCTGGGCGCTGGTCAGAACGGTGCGGGTGTGCATTCTGATGAGCAGCCAGGAACCCGTGGCCACCAGCGCCAACGCCGCCCAGTACCGCAACTGCAACGGGGCCATGGTGACCAATCCGCCCGACCTGAAGCTGCGGCGCGCCTACGCCACGACGATTGCTCTGAGAAACCGGGGGTAACCGCCATGACAAGTCAACAAGCTCAAACAGGTGTGGTGCTGATCATGTCAATGATCATGTTGGTGATCATTTCGCTGTTGGCGTCCATGACCATGAAGAGCGCGTTGTCCAGCGAGTCCGTCAGCGGCAGCGTCCGGCTCAACCAGCTGGCCCACCAGTCCGCCGAGGCGGCGTTGCGCGTGTGCGAAGACGCCGCGATCAAGACGCTCAGCGGCACGTCGGTGTCCGGGTTCAGCATCCAGCCACAGTCCTCCACCCTTCTGGGGAACTCCACTGCGGTCTGGGACGACGCCTCCAGCGCTGCCGTGTATGCGCTTGCGCTCAGCAGCGTCAACAACAACAACCAACCCTATAAGCGCCCGCCGGAATGCATTGTTGAGCACCTGGCGCCTGCGGGCTCGCCCAAGGCCGACAAGCTGATCGCCATCACGGCGCGCGGCTTCGGGCCGGAAGTCGCGCCCGTCCAGCTGGGCGCAACGAACCGGCGCCCGGCTGGCAGCGAGGTTTTCCTGCAGTCCACGCTTGAACTGGAATGAATGGAGCAACGCCATGAAGCATGCGAGCCCGATCCTCAACGTCATTTCTGGACTGCTGCTTGCTGCCCTGACCTGCACCGCGGCCGCGCTGGAGCCCACGCAGCAGCCCCTGCTGACCCGGGCCAGTGCGGTGTCGCCCAACCTGCTTATCCTGTTTGACGACTCGGATTCCATGGCCTACGGCCATTTGTACACGGCGGCCATCCGTTCAGACCCGGCTCGCTGGTACGGCCCCAACCCCACTGCGCAGCAATTGTTGTACCTGTCCGGTGACCACAGGCCCCTGAATGCGGACAGTTATGCCTACTGTTCGCCGGATATCAACAGGATCGCCTACCACCCCGACAAGCGCTATCAGCCCATGAAAAAGGTGGACGGCACTCTGGAGGCTCAAGGCAGTGTCACCCAAATGCTCAGTGAACTTGCGGCGAATACAACTACGATGAAAAACTGCAAATTCGAGTGGTACAGCGTGAAGTACCCGGTCGTTTTGCGGCACGTCAACAAAGACGTCATCAACGAGCCGACCAACAAGGACATCATCTACGAGTCGACCAAGTACGATGCGTTGGCAATCATCCCCGGCAGGGCCTATATCAAGACGTCCAGGCGTGCAGATTGTGCGAATGCGACCTACTGCACCTATGAAGAAGAAATCCAGAACTACGCCAATTGGTGGTTCTACCACCGTACCCGGCTGGACGTTTTTAAAACAGCGCTGAGCCATGCGATCGTGGCCGTGCCAGATTCGCTTCGGCTGGGCTACGCGGGCATCAACCAATTCTCCTTGTCCGCCAACCTGGCCATGGCACCGGTGCCTCTGGGCTTCAGGTTCGCACCCGCAGAGGTTCCCCTCATGGGCGAAACCAGCCGTCACCTGTTCTACAAGATCCTGAAGCAGCAGGGCACCTCGCCGGGGACCATGAGCAACCTGGCACTTGTCAGAGCCGGCCTCTTCTTCGCGCGCAATGACAGCGACGGTCCGTGGGGCACCTGGCCCAACCCGTATTCCCTGTCGCAGGCATCACCGGCCTCCACGGGATCGACCGAACCCAAGTCCAGCCATGCCAGTTGCCGGCGCTCCTACGCGATGCTGGCCACCGATGGCTACTACAGCGAGATATACAACATCGGGGAAAAGGACTCGGTGAAAGGTTCCCCGGTTCCCCACCCCCGCGGTGGCAGCTACGTCTACGAGCCGGCTCCACCGTACAGCAGCCCCCACTACGGCATGGCCGACATCGCGATGCATTTCTGGCGAGAGGACCTGCGGCCAGACCTCCCCAACAACGTCGAGCCCATAAAGGGCGATCGGGGCGACCCGGCATTCTGGCAACACCTGAACTTCATGGCCGTCACCCTGGGCCTGGATGGCACCCTCGAAAGAACGAAGCAGACGCTAGACGACATAAAAACCGGGGCAAAGTCATGGCCTGCGCCGGCCGTTATCTCACCGCAATCGATGGATGACATCTGGCACGCCACCATCAACGGCCGTGGGGACCTGATCAACGTGACGGATGCAGAGGAAATGACCCAGGCGTTCAACACTTTGGTGTCTGGCATTCTTCGTGCATCGGCCACCCAGGGTGGCGTGGCGGCCTCAACAGTCCGGCTGACAACCAGCACCAAGAAATTCGTCCCGGTGTTTACCTCCGGCCAATGGACGGGCAACCTGATCGCCACCGCACTCGACGCCAAAACAGGCAAAGAGGAAGACAAACCGCTCTGGCAGGTCGAAACAACCGACACGGACACCGGCGAGGAGCTGAGCAACAAACTTGGCCCTCACGCGGACCGCAACATCACCGTGGGCACCGGAGCGGCGGCCGGCGTTGGGCCCAAGGCAGTGCCGTTCAAGCATGCCGACATGAGTGACGACTTGCGCAACCGCGTTTCGACGACCGACGCCGCCAACCTCATCAACTATCTGCGGGGTGACAGAACGTACGAGGCCGGCCCCAACAACACCTACCGCAAACGCGCCTTCATCCTTGGCGACATCGTCAACTCCAACCCGACGTTTGTGGGGCCTGATATTGACCAGGGCTACAGCAAACTGGCCAATGCGACCAACGCCGCCAGCTACAACACCTACCTGGGCACCAAGCGCGAGCGCGCCGAAGGCCTGATCTTCATCGGCGCCAACGACGGCATGCTGCACGCGTTTCGCGAATCCGACGGCAAGGAAGTGTTTGCCTATGTGCCCCATGCCGTGATGCCGCAGTTGCACAAGCTGGCCCGCAAGGACTATGAGCATCGCTACTTCGTGGACGGCCCGACCAGTCAGGGGGATTGGCAGCGCCCCAATGGCACCTGGCGCACGGCCGTCCTGGCGTCTGCCGGGGCCGGTGCCAAGTCGGTTTTTGCCATTGATGCCACGACGAACACGCTGGGTGCGTCATCCGTGATGTGGGAGGTCCACAGCGGCATGGCCGGATTCGAAGAAATGGGCAACGTGTTGTCCGAGGTGCGCATGGGCCGCAGGAATGGCGGCATCCACTTTGCCTTTTTCGGCAATGGCTATTACAGCGCCAGTGGCAAGGCGCAGTTGTTCGTCGTCAACATGAACACGGGCGCGCTCGTCACCGTGCTGGACACCAAAGCAGGCGACAACAACGGTCTGGGTGGCGTCGAACTCGTGCTTGACGACAACAACATTGTGGTCGGAGCGTATGCGGGCGACCTCAAGGGCAACCTCTGGAAATTCGACATGCGCTCGTCCGACGCCAATGACTGGAAGGTCAGCACCAACCCCGTGTTCAAGGCCAAGACCTCAGCAGGCGCGGTACAACCCATCACGGCCGCGCCACTGTCCATCAAGCATCCCCAGGGGGGGCGAGTGGTCGTCGTGGGCACCGGCCGGTTTTTCGATGCCGCCGACGTGACAACCAAGGACCCGCAGGCGATCTACGGTGTGCGCGACAAGGAGGCGTTCGCCAACATGGGCAGCGCCAGCATCGATGGGGTCTCAACGCTGATC
This sequence comes from uncultured Ramlibacter sp., assembly GCA_964620025.1. Classification (GTDB taxonomy): domain Bacteria; phylum Pseudomonadota; class Gammaproteobacteria; order Burkholderiales; family Burkholderiaceae_C; genus RAM1. The sequence continues at coordinate 14,375 of CAZUJD010000035.1, forward strand.
AAGCAGGAGTTGATCACCAAACAGGCGTCCTCCCGCGTCGTCACGGCGTTCGATGACACGACGTCGACACATACCGTGACCTACTACGAGGTTTCCGTCAATCCGATCGACTGGTCCGTCAAGGACGGCTGGTACTTCAACCAGCCGTTCGACGGACAGCGCATGGTCTATCCCGTCACGTCCTTTGTGAAGGGGCTGGCCAAAGTGGACACCATCGTTCCTGGAGCCCAAAGCAGCGACGCTTGCACCGCCGCCACGCCAGGCACTGGCTACAACTACATCATCGACATACTGACCGGCGGGACACCCCAGGGACCGTTCCTGGATACCAACGGTGATGATGTGGTGGACAGCAAAGATATCAGCGCCAGCGGCTACAGCACGTCACTAGACGGCCGCGACCAGGTACTCCAAGTCGGGAACGGTGGTGACTTTGTCATCGTGGATTCATCAGGAGGTTCACAACGGTTGTGCGCTGGTTGTGTGAGTTCCAAGACCGTCAAAAGCCGCTCCTGGCAGCAACTTTTCCTGCGTTGAGAGGCACGCCATGCAACACCCCAAAGCCGTGCGCGGATTCACCTTGATCGAGCTCATGGTGGTGGTGACCATCGTCGGGCTGCTGCTGACCTTGGCCATTCCCGCTTACAGCGGCTACATTGCCCGGTCGCAGCGAGCCGATGCCCGTACCACCTTGCTGCAGGCCGCCCAGTTCATGCAGCGGTTTTATGCCGCCAATGACAACTTCAAGGAAACCCGGTCAAGCCCGGCCGTGCCGGTCAGTACAGAAATGCCCGCGATGCTCAAAAAGTCGCCCGCCAACGGAACGGCCATTTATGAGCTAACCGTCATTGACGCCACCGAAGACGCCTACACCCTGACGATGGCACCGGTCGCCGGCGGACGCATGGGCACCGATCCCTGCGGCAGCTATGTCGTCACCTCTCTGGGGCGCAGCATCAACATCAAAGGCGGCACCGAGTTGCCCGTCGAAGAGCGCAACGCCTGCTGGAAATAGCCCTTTCGAGCCGGCTCGCCCAATCCCTGCGAAAATGCAGGGATGTTCACCGGAATCATCACCGGCGTGGGGCACATCGCCGCCCTCCACGACCTGGGAAGCTCTTTACTGCATGGCAAGCGCCTCACCATTGAGGCGCCGGCCGGCTACCTTGACGATACCGGCCTGGGGGACAGCATTGCGCTCAATGGCGCCTGCATGACCGTCACATCGCTGGATCTGCCCCGCCACACCTTCACCATCGACATTTCAGCGGAATCGCTGGACAAAACTGCCGGGCTGGACAAGCCCGGCCCCGTCAACCTGGAAAAGGCCCTGCGCGCCCACGACCGCCTGGGCGGGCACATCATGTCGGGCCACGTGGACGGCGTGGGCGCCGTCACCCACTTTGCCCAGGTGGGCGAGAGCTGGGAACTACGCGTCATGGCGCCCCGCGCCCTGGGCAAGTACCTGGCCTACAAAGGCTCCATCACCGTCAACGGCGTGAGCCTCACGGTCAACCGCATTGCCGATACCGACGCCGGCACCGAAGCCAGCATCAACCTCATCCCCCACACCGTGCAGAACACTGCGCTGGGCTCGCTTGCCGCGGGCAGCCGCGTCAACCTCGAAATCGACCTGATCGCCCGTTACGTGGAGCGCATGCTCGGCGACGGCGCACGCACCCTGAAAGACAACCCATGACAGCCCCCACACCCGCCGGCATTTCCCCGGTCGAAGAGATCGTTGCCGACATGCGTGCCGGCAAAATCGTGATCCTGATTGACGAGGAAGACCGCGAAAACGAAGGCGACCTGGTGCTAGCCGCCGACCATGTGACGCCCGAAGCCATCAACTTCATGGCCCGCTATGGCCGCGGCCTGATTTGCCTGACGCTCACACGCGAACGATGCGAACGCCTGCGACTGCCGCCCATGGTGCCGAACAACGGCACCAAGATGGGGACGGCCTTCACCGCGTCCATCGAAGCGGCCGAGGGCGTCACCACCGGCATTTCTGCCGCAGACCGGGCCCGCACGGTCCAGGCCGCCGTGGCACGCGACGCGAAGGCTGAGGACCTGGTCCAGCCGGGCCACATCTTCCCGCTGCAGGCGGTG
>CAZUJD010000036.1:0-16444 GCA_964620025.1 uncultured Ramlibacter sp.
CAACGGCACGGCCATCAGCTACAGCCTGTTCAGGTCGCTGCCCTACGACATCCTGAAAGACTTCACCCAGGTGTCGGCCATGGCGCGATTCAGCTTGGTGATCCTGGTCGCGCCGGATTCAAGGTTCAAGACCGTGGGTGAGCTGATCGCCTTTGCCAAGGCCAACCCGGGCAAGCTGAACTTCGGCACCTCCAGCATCGGATCGACCCAGCACCTGGCCGCCGAGATGTTCAAGTCGGTGGCCGGTGTGGACGCACAGGTCGTTCCTTTCAAGGTGGCGTCCGGTCTGTACACCGGCCTGAAGGCGGGCGACGTGGATGTGGCGTTTGAATTCATCCCGCCCATCCTGCAGCAGATCAAGGGCGGCAACGCGCGCGCCCTGGCTGTGGCGTCGGACCGCCGCAGTGCCAGTCTGCCCGACGTGCCCACCACGGGCGAGAGCGGCCTGCGCGGCTTCGAGGTCAATTCCTGGAACGCCGTCTCGGTCAAGGCCGGCACCCCGCCGGCCGTGGTGGACCGGCTGAACAAGGAGTTCGTTGCCGCCATCAACTCGCCCGAAGTCGCCGCCAAGCTGCGCGAGATGAACTCCGAGCCGTACCCGCTCACGCCCCAGCAGACCCGCGAGCTCATGACCAGCGAGATCGCCAAATGGAAGGGCGTGATCGAGCGCGCCAACATTCCCCGCAACTGAATTCACCCACAACGAAACGAGCACAACAACATGATGAAAAACGTCGTCGTCAGGAACATTCCGCGCGGCTCGCGCGAAACCACCGAATCACTTCGCCAGGCCGGCGTGGCCACCGTCCACGAGGCCATGGGTCGCAGCGGCGTGATGGAGCCGTACATGCGCCCGCTGCTGCAGGGGGTTTCCGTCGCTGGCCCCGCGGTCACCTGCCTGGTGGCACCGGGCGACAACTGGATGATCCACGTGGCCATGGAGCAATGCCAGCCCGGTGACGTGCTGGTCGTGGCCTGCATGGTGCCCAACACCGACGGCATGGTGGGCGACCTGATCTGCACGTCGCTGAAGGCGCGCGGCGTGGCCGGCCTGGTGCTGGACGCCGGCGTGCGCGATGTGCGCGAATTGCGCGACATGAACTTCCCGGTGTGGTCGCGCGCCATCTCGGCCCGCGGCACCGTCAAGGCGACGCTGGGCAACGTGAACCTGCCCGTGGTGTGCGCCGGCGCCATCGTGCGCGGCGGTGACGTGATCGTGGCCGATGACGACGGCGTCGTTGTGGTGCCGCATGCCGACATGGAGCGCACCGCACAGCTGGCGCGCGACCGCATGGCCAAGGAAGCCAGGTCCCGAGAACGCTATCTCAAGGGAGAGCTGTCGCTGGACGTGGCCCCCGCGCTGCGCGCCGGCCTGGCGCCCGCCGGTCTGGTCTATGTGGACAGCATCGACGACCTCTGAAACAACCCCTTTCCCAACCCGCAAAACAACATGAGCAATACCACCCCCCTGTCGCTGGACATCGCGATCGCGACCTACGGCCACACCGCCGCCCTGAAAAAAGGCCAGGTGCCCATTGCCGGCGTGCAGCCCAACTTCATCGAGGTCAAGCCCATCATCGCGGCGTTCCGCCGCATGGTGCGCGACGTTGAATTCGACGTGTGCGAAATGGCCCCCGCCACCTACATGATCGCCCGCGAGCATGGTGCACCGTTCAAGGCGCTGCCGGTGTTCATCTTCCGCCGCTTCCACCACGCCGGCCTGGTCTACCGCGACGACACGGGCATCAGCCACCCCCGGGACCTGGAAGGCAAGCGCGCCGGCGTACGCGCCTATTCGGTCACCACCGGCATCTGGACGCGCGGCATCATGACCAACGACTACGGCGTGGACAACTCGAAGATCACCTGGGTGGTGGACGACGAAGAGCACGTCAAGACACTGCAGCTGCCGCCCAACGTGCAGCAAGCCCCTGCCGGCAAGTCGCTGGTCGACCTGATGGCCAGCGGTGACCTGCAGGCGGCGTTCACCGACAACGCCGGCATCGGCCGCGCCGGCGCCCCCACCGACGGCTGGAACGCCGCCGGCGTGAAACCGCCGGAATACAAGGAAATGTTCCCCGACGCCGGCGTGATCGAGGCTGACTGGTACCGCCGCACCGGCATCTACCCGGTGCACGGCCTGATCGTGGTGAAGGACGAAGTCATGGCCAAACACCCCTGGCTGGGCAAGGCGCTGTTCGACGCCTTCCTGGAGTCCAAGGAAATCTACCTGCGGCAACTGGCCGCTGGTGAATCAGTTTCCGACAAGGACGACCACTACCGTGCCATGGGCAAGATCGTGGGCGACCCGCTGCCCTACGGCATTGAAGCCAACCGTGCGTCCATGCAGGCCATGATGACCTACTGCTGGCAGCAGGGCCTGCTGAAGAAGCAGTACGCCATTGACGACATGTTCATTGACCCGCGCGCCTGAGCCCGCCCAACCCGAAGGAGACACAACATGGCCACGCGCCTCATCGACATCCATCCCCACATCATCTCGCCCGATACCACGCGCTACCCCGTGGCACCGCTGGGCGGCGAGCAATCCGGCTGGTCGGCCAAGCGGCCCGCCACCTTCGAGCAGTACGACGCAGCCATGACGGCCACCGGCATCGTCAAGGCGGCCATCGTTCATTCGTCCACCACCTACGGGTTTGACAATTCGTATGTGGCCGACGCAGTGGCCACGCAGCCCAAGCGCTTTGACGGCGTATTTTCGGTGGACATCCTGGCCGCCGACGCGCCGCAGAAAATCCGCCACTGGGTGGATCGCGGCCTGGGCGGCCTGCGCATCTTCACCACCGGCAGCACCATGCCCGGCCAGGCGCCGTGGCTGGAAGACCCGCGCCTGTTACCCGGCTGGGACACGGCCGGCGAGTTGGGCCTGTCGATCTGCGTGCAGATGACGGCCGCGGCCATCCCCCAGCTGGAAAAGCTGATCAAGCGCTCGCCCAAAACGCGCGTGATCATCGACCACATGCTCAAGCCGCCGATTTCCGACGGCCCTCCCTATGCCGGAGCCAAACACCTGTTCGACCTGGCACGCCACCCCAACGTGTACCTCAAGATGACCAGCCGCAACACCGCGGAGTCGCAGGCAGGCCTGGCCACGCCGGAAACCTTCTTCGGTCGCGTGGTCAGCGAATTCGGTGCCAACCGCATCGCCTGGGGCTCCAACTTCCCGGCAACGGAGGGAACCCTGCAGTCCATGGTGGACGACCTGAAGAAGTGCATTGCCTTCCTGCCGGCAGCGGACCAGCACTGGATCATGGCCGGCACCGCGCAGCTGCTGTACCCGCAGCTGGCCGACTGACGGGCACCGCCATGAACGGCGCCCAAAGCCTCGTCAACGCCCTGGCCGACCAGGGTGTCGGCATCTGCTTTGCCAACCCCGGCACGTCGGAGATGCACTTCCTGGCGGCCCTGGACAACCCGCGCATGCGCAGCGTGCTGTGCCTGTTCGAAGGCGTGGCGACGGGCGCCGCCGACGGCTACTACCGGATGGCCAGTCGCCCCGCCAGTACGCTTTTGCATTTGGGCCCGGGCCTGGCCAACGGGCTGGCCAACCTGCACAACGCGCGGCGCGCCTCCTCGGGCATCGTCAACATCGTGGGCGAACATGCCACCGCGCACCTGAAATACGACGCGCCGCTGACCTCCGACCTGGAAGGCCTGGCGCGTCCGGTGAGCCATTGGCTGCGCCGCACCGACAGCCCGCAGACGCTGGCGACGGACGCCGCGCTTGCCGTGGCTGCTGCCGCCAGCCTGCCTGGTCGCATTGCCACGCTGGTGCTGCCGGGCGAGACGTCCTGGGGCGATGCCGGTGACGGTACCGTGCATGCCGCGGCCATGGCCCCGCCGGCCGCACCACCGGTGCCGCCCGCAGAGCGCATCGCCCACATTGCATCGGTACTGCAAAGCGGCGAGCCAACTCTGCTGGTGCTGGCCGGTCAGGCCACGTGCGGACGGGCGCTGGCCCTGGCGGGTCGTGTGGCCACCCACACGTCATGCCGCCTGGCGACGCAGTTCTTTACGGCCCGCATCGAGCGCGGCGCCGGCCGCGTGCCGCTGGAGCGCATTCCCTACGCCGTGCCCGCGGCCGTCAAGTACCTGGAGGGGTTTCGCCACATCATCACGGTGGAAACGGGCGAACCCATTGCCTTCTTTGCCTACCCGGACAAACCCAGCCGGCTGCGCGCGCCCGGCAGCACGGTACACAGTCTGTGCGAATCCGGAGAGGACAGCGCCGCGGCGCGGGACATGCTGGTGGACATGCTGGGCGCCCAGGCCACCCAGGCCCGGCTGCAGCAGCCGTCGGCCACCCCGGCGCCGCACGGCAAGCTCGACCCGGTGAGCATTGCGCATGCGCTGGCGGCAGCTCTGCCCGAAGGCGCGATCGTCGTTGACGAATCGCTGACCACCGGGCGCGAGTCCATGGGCCTGACGGCCGGCGCGGCGCCGCCCGACAGGTTGCAGACCTTGGGCGGCTCGATCGGCTTCCGCACGCGGGTGGCCGCCGGCGCCGCGCTGGCCTGCCCGCAGCGGCCCGTGGTATGCATGGTGGGCGACGGCAGCGCCATGTACACCATCCAGTCACTGTGGACGCAAGCGCGCGAGAACCTGAACGTGACCACGATCATCTTTGCCAACCATTCGTACCAGATCCTGAAGACCGAGTTCGCCAACATGGGCTTCGGCGCGCCCGGCCCGCAGGCGCTGGCCATGATCGACATCGACCGGCCACGCATCGACTGGCAGGCGATGGCCAAAAGCATGGGCGTGCCCAGTGTGGCGGTCACCACCGCACAGGACCTGTGCGCCCAGCTCGCGCTGTCCGTGCGCGAAAGCGGGCCGCGGCTGATCGAGGTCTGCCTCTAACCCCTGTTCCATTCCAACACCCAAGACCATGACAAACACAGCAACGCAAACGGTCACGCTGAGGACCAACCTGGTGGACTACCCCACGACCCGTGCCATGAAGGAAGGGCGCGTCACGTCCGACCTGGTCACGCTCGACTACTGCGGCCCCAAGGCCGCGCACGACGGCTTCAAGCCGATGGTGCGCGAGAACCTGTTCGATGCGGGCGAGCTTGCCATCGTTACCTACCTGCAGGCCCGCACCTTCGGCAAGCCCTACATCATGCTGCCGGCGCCCGTCCTGGGACGCTTCCAGCACCACTGCATCGGCTTCAACCGCGAACTGGGCCACCTGAACCCCAAGGACATCGAAGGCAAGAAAGTCGGCGTGCGCACCTATGCGCAAACCACGGGCCTGTGGGTGCGCGGCATTCTCCAGCACGAGTACGGCGTTGACATCGACAAGGTGACCTGGATGACGGTGGGTGACGGCCACCTGGCCGAGTACAACGACCCGGCCAACTGCCAGCGCCTGCCCAAGGGCTCCGACATCGGCCAGATGATGCTCAACGGCGAGCTGGCCGCGGCCATCATGGGCAACGACATGCCCGACGACGCGCGCATCGAGCGCCTGGTGCCCAACCCGCAAGCGGCGGCCAAGGAGTGGTATGCGCGCGAGCAGTGCATCCCGATCAACCATGTGTTCGTGGTGCATGAGCGCATCTGCCAGGAGCGGCCCGACGTGGTGCGCGAGATCTGGCGCATGCTCAAGGAAAGCCGCGCGCTCGCGCCCGATGGCTCCACGGCCACCACGCCCCCGCTGGGCATCGAGCCCAACCGCAAGGGTCTGCAGCTGGCGATTGACTGGTCCTACGACCAGAAGATCATTCCGCGGCGGATGTCGGTGGATGAGCTGTTCAATGAGGTGACGGCTTCGCTGGACTGAATTTCTTTCGCTTTGTTTCACGCCTGCGTCTCATCCTGGACCAGGCGTGCGGGCACGCGGCCGTTGGCGTGCCCGCATGTAGCGGGTTGGTGGTGATGGTGCCCGGCTGCGCCAACCCGCGGGGCCAAAAAAAAGCCGGAGCAACAAAGCCCCGGCTCAACAAAAGGGCCGCAAAGCCCCACAACTACCTTGGAGTGTTTACTGCTTGGGAATGTTGGCCTTCTCGATCACGCCCTTCCACTTGGCCATGTCGTTCTTCATGCGCTCGGTCATGCCCTCGGGCGTGCTGGCGCGGGCCACCATGCCCACGGCCTGCAGTTCCTTTTGCACCTCGGGTGAAGCGACGGCCTTGGCGGCCTCCTGGGCAAGCTTGTCCACCACAGCGCGCGGTGTGCCGGTGGGCACGCTCATGCCGTTCCAGGAGCTGGCGTCAAAGCCCGGCACGCCGCTCTCGGCCAGCGTGGGCACATCGGGCAGGCCGGGGAAGCGGCGCGTGGAGGTCAGGGCCAGCGGCTTGACGACCTTGCCGTTGATCTGCCCGAGCACTGGCGGCAGGATCTCCAGGGCAACCTGGATGTCGCCCGAGCGCAGGCCCGAGATGACCTCGGCCGTGGTCTTGTAGGGAACAATGGTGGCGCTGATGCCGGCCATGGACTTGAACATCTCGGCCGCCAGGTTCTGCGTGCTGCCCACGCGCACCGTGCCGATGTTCAGCTTGCCGGGGTTGGCTTTGGCATAGGCCAGCACCTCGGCCACGCTGTTGAAGCTGGACTGCGCACCGGTCAACAAGGCCAAGTCAAACGATGCCAGCGTGGACACATGCGTGAAGTCACCCATCAGGTCATAGGGCACGCTCTTGAAAAGCACCTGCGTCAGTGCCGTGCCGCTACCGGCCATCAGCATGGTGTAGCCATCCGGCTTGGCCTTGGCCACGGTCACCGGCGCAATCATGGGTGCGGGGCGGTTTTCAATCACCACAGGCTGACCCATGCTCTCGCCCATCTTGCGGGCCACCGCGCGGGCAACGATATCGCCGGCGCCGCCAGCAGCAAACGCCACGTAGAACGTGATGGGCTTGGTGGGAAAGGCCTGGGCGGTGGCTGCACCGCAGGCTGCGGCCATCGCGATGACCATGGCACCGCGAAGGAACGGACGTCGGTTGATCAAGTTTGTCTCCTTTGATTTTGAAAGCAGCTTGCGCCTTGAGGCACAGCAAGCGATGGTTGCACGGACCAGGCAGCCCGTCGATTGAGTAAAATTTCCGGCGAGTTGAGCAGGCGGTTAACTCGCCGCAACACACTTTTTTTCACAGTCACGGAGACACTCATTGGCCCAACTCGACTGGTATTTGCAGGTCAACCTCAAGGCGCGTCACCTGCGGCTGCTGGTGGCGCTGGACGACTTCGGCAACCTCAAGCAGGTGGCCGACATTTCGCACGTGACCGTGCCGGCGGTTTCCAAGGCCCTGGCCGAGCTGGAAAAGGGCCTGGGCCTGGAGCTGTTCACCCGCACCGCGCAGGGCCTGCGTCCCACGCCATATGGCGAGTGCCTTGTGCGCCATGCACGCACACTGCTGACCGACATCCACCAGGCACGCGATGAACTCAAGGCGCTGAGCTCCGGCTCCGAGGGCAAGATCCACGTGGGTGTGTTTCCGGCGTCCACTTCGGTATTGCTGCCGCAGGCGCTGGCCCTGCTCAAGCAGCGTTCGCCCGGCACCAACGTGCTGGTGACCGAGGGCACCACGGCCACCCTCACGCCCGAGCTCTGGCAGGGCACGGTGGACATGATCGTAGGCCGGCTGCCGGCTCGCAATGCCGTCAACGGCTTTGAGGAAAAGGAGCTGCTTGAGGAACCCGTGATGCTGATGACCGGCAGACACCATCCGCTGGCCAACCGCAAGAAGCTCAAGTGGTCGGAACTGCAGGCCTATCCCTGGGTGTTGCCGCCCAGCGGCTCGCTGCTGCGCGACCCGCTGGAGCGCACGCTGGAGCGCCACGGCCTGACGCTGACCAACAACTACATTGAAACCCTGTCCACCCACCTGGCACGCGCCTACCTGCAGATCACCGACGCCATCGGCGTGATGGCCGGCGGCGTCGCCGTGTCGGACGCGACGCAGCCGCTGGCGGTGTTGCCCCTGACCTTGCCCAAGCTGATGCGCCCTGCCGGCGTGCTGTGGAACCGCAATCGCGTCATGACGCCGGGCGCCAGTCTGATGCTGGCCTGCCTGGAGGACGCCGCAGCCGCGTTGCGCAAGAAGTACCAGACGGGTACCTGAATACACGCTACTTCAGCAGCGGTATCTGGCTGGCCGGCGGTGACGCGGGCCGGGACACCAGGAACGCATGGATATCGCGCAGGTCCGCGTCAGACAGCATGTGCGCAGGATACGGCGGCATGCTGCCGGGCGACACGCGCACGAAGGCTGTGAGCGCCTCCACCGGGAATGTCTGGGGCGTGAGCTTGGGGCCCGCGCCGCCCTGGCCGGCCGTGCCGTGGCACAGGTAGCAGCCGGCGTTGGTGTAGGCGCGCTGCCCGTTGGCAATCTGCGTGGAGGTCTGGGCCAGCACGGCGGCAGGCAGCAACAGGGCAGCCGCCAGTGCGATCTGGATTCGGTTCATGGGTTGCCTTCAGCGGGGTTGGGTGAAAACATCGACCAGCGCCGGAGCGCCGGACTTCACGACGTCCATCGCGCGCCTGAGCGCGCCGGCCAGCTGGGCAGGGTCAGACACCGGCCCGGTGGACCACACACCCATGGATGCGGCAAGTTTGGAGAAGTCCACAACCGGATTCATGATGGACGTGCCAATCGGCGCGTGGTCGCCCAGGGCAGCCAGGTCGGTAGGCACGCGGCCACGCCGGTTGGACATGCGTCGCAGGTGCATGGTTTCCTGGTGGTACGACTTGTTGTTGTGAACCACCATCAGGAGCGGCAGCTTCAGGTTGGCGGCGGACCACAACGCGCCCGGTGTGTACAGGATGTCGCCGTCGCCCAGGATGGCCACCGTCACGCGGCCCTCCTTGCGATTGGCCAGCGCCGCGCCCACGGCCGCCGGCAAGGCATAACCCAGGCCATAACCCCCGCTGTTGCCCAGGTGGTGATAGTGCTTTTCCATCGGCCACAGGCGCTGCGGCCAGAAACTCTGGTTGGAGTCCATGCCCAGGAACGACCAGTCGGTTCCCGCCAGCGAATGCAGCACCTCCATGCACAGGCGCGGCACGCTGATGGGAGACAGGTCCCAGCCGAGCGCAGCCTGTGCCTTCATGCGATCCAGTGCGCCGCGCTGGGCCACGCGCATGGGTTCGGCCCGGGCCGCCACCTTGCTGCGCATTGCGTCATTCTGCGCCAGCTTCACCGCCTCGATCAGCGCGGGCAACGTGGCCTGCGCATCACCGGCAATCGGTAGGTCCACCGGCTGGAAGCGCTGGAAATCCTGGTAGTTGCTCTTGAGGTAGTAGTCGGCCGCCGTGATGCTGATGAGCTTGACCTCCTGTCGGGCCACACGGCGCTGCAGCTGGTCCTTGTTGTCCACGTAGGCATTGACCACGCCCCAGAAATCATTGAGCTCCATGCCAATGATGACGTCTGCTTCGGCCAGCCGCGTGGCACGCAGCCAGCTGTGGTTCAGGTAGTGCTGGTTGGGGAAGTTCATGCGCGAACGCAGGTCGATCACCGGCGCGTTCAGTGTCTCGGCCAGTTGCACCAGCAGCTGGATGCCCTCAGGTGTGCGCGCGGCGCGATCCACCACGATGACCGGCTTTTCAGCAGCGGCCAGCCAGCGGCCTGCCTCGCGCACGGCGTTGGCGTCGCCCTGGGGCGGCGTGGCCTGGATGTAGCGCGGAATCGTGGCATGGTCGGATTCACGCAGGATGGACTCCTGCAGCCCGGCGTCCACCGCCAGCGCCACAGGTTCATAGGGCGGCGTCAGCGCCAGCTTGTACGCACGCACCATCGACTGGCCGAAATGGTTGGCCGACACCGGCGCGTCATCCCATTTGGTGAAGTCGCGCAGCAGTCCATTGCCGTCCTGCACGGCATGGACCGTCGGCACGCCCGGCGGACGGTGTGAGGCGTCTGTCTCGTTGCCCGAAATCACCATCACCGGCACGCGGTCGCACCAGGCGTTGTACACCGCCATTGCTGCATGCTGCGTGCCCACGGCGCCATGCACCATGGTCGCCATCATCTTGCCGCAGGCCTTGAAATAGCCGTGCGCCATGGCCACGCCGATTTCCTCGTGCGCCACCGTCAGCATTTCGGGCGAGCGGTTCTTGCCGTAGTTGATGATCGACTCATGCAGGCCACGCAGCGAAGAAGACGGGTTGCTGGTGACGTATTCGATCTTCAGGCTGCGCATCACGTCCACCATGTAGTCGCTGGTGGCGCGGCCCTCGGGCGTGGCCGCATGGCCTGCAGCCACGGGCGCGGTCTCGCGCATGGCGGCGCCCTGGCTGGGCGGCACGGCACTGGGCACGGCGGCGGGTGTGGCTGGCGACGGACCAGCGGCATGGGCTGTACCCAGCAGGGGCGCCACCGAGGTGGCCGTCAACCCGCCCAGCAGGCCCCGGCGGGTCAGTGCGGGGCTGTCTTTTTGATCGCTCACGTTGTCTGTCTCCTGTTGCAAGGCGGCGATCATGCGGTGATTCACATAAAGCTTCTACTCAGAAAATAGCTTCGGAAGATAAGTAAAAACTAATGATGCTTTTTGGGAGCGGATGTTTCAAGCAAGCCCTGGGCAGCGGCGCGCAGGCATTCCTTGAAGGCCTGTACCGCGGGCGACACCGGGCGATGGCGGTTCCACATCATGCCGATCGGACGCAACGGATCGGGCAAGGCCAGCGGCAGCTGCGCCAGCAGGCCCATGCCGGTGTAATGGCGCGCCGCGACGCGCGACAGCGATCCGATGGCATCGGACGATTGCAGGTAACCCGCGATCACATGGACTGACAGCGTCTCGATGAAGTTGGCGGGCAGCTCGCAGCCGTTTTGCTGCAGGGCGTTTTCCAGCGGCTCTCGCTGCAGCGAGCCCACCGGGGGCATCACCCACGGGTAGCTGGACAGGTCGGCCCAGCGGATTCGTTTGCGCGATGCCAGCGGATGACGCTTGGCCACCACCAGCACCACAGCCCCTTCGTCCAGGGTTTCCTCCAGCAGGTCGCCCGACAGGTCGGCCTGTGCCAGCCGGCCCACCACCATGTCCAGCGAGTTGCGTCGCAGCTCGGGCAGCAGGGTGTCCATCGGGCCTTCATGCACCACAGCGCGTGTGTGCGGTGCCGCCTGCTTCAGACGCAGCAGCGCCTGAGGAATCAGGCCCGGCGTGACGGCCGGCAAAGCACCGATGGCGATCTTGCCCGACGCGCCGGTCTGCAGGGCATGCAGTTCGTCGCGGGCCTCCCCCAGCGTGGTGAGCACCACCCTTGCATGGCGGATCAGGCAGTCACCATAGTTGTTGGGCACCACGCCACGCGGTGTGCGTTCAAACAGCTTCAGTCCCAGGCCTTTTTCAAGCTCGCCCAGGGCCAGGGACACCGCCGGTTGCGACACATGCAGGCTGGCGGCAACCCGGCCCAGATGGCGCAGGTCGTCCAGTGCCACCAGCAGCTGAAGGTGCTTGGGCTTGAGGTTGGCGCGGATGTACCAGTCGAGTTGTGCCATGGGCGCACTATAGCGGGCATGAGTTATTGCTTATGAAGAACATGGTTAATTTAAGTGGATAACTTATGGAATCAGCAGCATCATGCATGCACTTCACAGTCCCTCCGTCGTCATGCCCGATCCCCACCCTTTTCCCGTAGTGGACGTTCACAACCACGTCATTTCGGACGACCCGGTCCGCTTCCCGCCCCTGCCCATGGGGGGCAAGCAGTCTGACTGGTCGCGTGAGCGACCCGTCACCGATACCGGCATGCTGGCTGCCATGCAGGACGCCGGCGTCACGCAGTCCGTGCTGGTGCAGGCCTCTACCTGCTACGGCCACGACAACAGCTATGTCGCCGCGTGTGTGCAACGCCATCCCGTGGCATTCGCCGGCGTTTTTTCGGCCGACCTGACCCGTGCTGATGCCGTCGAACGCATTGCCTACTGGATGAAGGAAGGACTGGCCGGCGCCCGCGTGTTCGTGGCCGGCCACACAGCCGCCGACGTGACCGTGCGCCTGGACGACCCGCGGGCCATTCCCGCGTGGGAGTATCTGGAAGCGCAGCGCATACCGGTCAGCGTCCAGTTGCGAGCGCACGGCCTGGCGCAACTGGAGGCTGTGCTGGACCGCCACCCCCAGGCGCGCGTACTGCTGGACCATTGCGCCCGCCCCGAACTGGACGACGGCCCACCGTATGACAAGGCCCGCGCCATGTTCGCACTGGCACGCTACCCCCATCTGCACGTCAAGCTCACCACCCACAACGTGCGCGAATCGCGCGAAGGCAAAGCCACGCAGGCCAGTTTCTGCCGGGCGCTGGTGGACAGTTTTGGCGCCCACCGCATTGCCTGGGGCTCCAACTTCCCGGCCTCGGCGGGCGGCCTGAAACAGCTGCTGCAGGAAGCCCTGGAGGCCACCGCCTCGCTGACGCTGGAAGAACAGGCCTGGATCTATTCGCGCACGGCACGCACCCTGTACCCGACACTGGGGCCCGCATGAGCACGACGCCCACACTCAAGACACTGCTGGGCAACTACCCCAACAGCCGGGCCCTGCGCAGCGGTGCCCTGCTACCCACCACCTTCGCCTTTGACTTTGCCGATGTGAAGGTGCCCAATCGCGCCTTCAAGCGCGCCGTGCGCGACCTGGAATTCGACGTGGCCGAGCTGGCGCTGGTTACGTTCTTCCAGGCCCGGGCCTACGGCAAGCCGTTGTCGCTCATTCCAGCCGTTGTGGGCGCGGGCCGCTTCCAGCACCATTGCCTGGTCTACAACGCCGAACGCGCACCGGTCACGGTGCAGCAGCTGGCCGGCAAGCGCATCGGCATCCGGGCGCTGGCACAGACCACGGTGACCTGGGTTCGCGGTGTATTGGCTCACGACTATGCCGTGGCGCTGGACAGCATCCAGTGGGTGACGTTTGAAGACGGCCACCTGGCAGAGTTTCCCGACCCGCCAGGAGTGCAGCGCGCACCCGAGGGATTGACCATGGTGGACATGCTGCTGCGCGGCGACATCGACGCGGCCATCATCGGCACAGAGTTGCCCGACGACCCGCGGCTTCAGCCCGTGCTGCCGCAGCCGCATGAGGCTGCGCGCGCCTGGGCTGCCCGGCACCAGATGGTCCCGGTGAATCACATGGTGGCAGTCAACACTGCGCTGATGCGTGAGCGGCCCGAGATCGTACGGGAGCTGTACAGCCTGTTGCAGCAGAGCAAGTCGCTGGGCACTCCTGCCCAGGGGACTGCGCTGGACCTGACGCCATTCGGTATCGAAGCCAACCGCAAGACCCTGGACCTGCTGGTGCAGTACGCGCACACCCAGGGCCTGATTCCCCGCCCCTACACAGTCGAAGAACTGTTCGAGGATTTCATTCAAGCCATCCAAATCTGACCTTGCCATGTACCCGTCAAAACTGATCCTCCCCCCAGGCTTTATGAGCCGGCGCAGCCTGCTGGCCGCGGCCGCTCTGATGACCGCTGCCGGTGCCGGCCGGGCACAACCGGGCGCCGGCGTTGCGCGCATCATCATTCCGTTTTCGGCTGGTGGCGCCCGCGAGATGCCTGCACGCGCCATTCAGCAGGAGCTCGGCCGCGAGCTGGGCCAGAACTGGATCATTGAAAACAAGCCCGGCGCCGGCGGCGCCATTGCCACCAGCTATGTCGGTCAGTCCGCGCCGGACGGCCAGACGCTGCTGATGGCCGCGTCCAGCCACTTTGTCACAGCCGCCATGGGTGCCCGGCCGTTTTACGACCCCGTCAAGGACTTCATGCCGGTGGCCAACATCGGCAAGCAAAGCTATGTCCTGATGGTGAACGCAGGCCTGAAGGTGAACACCGCAGGCGAGTTCGTGGCGCTGGCCAGAAAGAACCCCGACAAATTCAACTATGCCTCAGCCGGCGTGACCAGCTCCACCCATCTGGCCGGTGCGTACTTTGCCAGCATGGCGGGGCTGAAGATGCTGCACATTCCGTTCAAGAGCACTCAGGAAGCTGCCAACGATGTCGTCGCGGGACGCAGTCATGCGGTGTTTGTTCCGACAGCGGGCCTGGGCGTGTACCTGAACGAGCCGCGCATCCGCGTCATTGCCACCACAGGCCTGAAGCGGGCCGCCCAGTTGCCCAACGTACCGACAATTGCGGAATCGGGCGTACCGCGCTACCAGTTCGAGTCCTGGTTCGGGCTGCTGGCCGCGGGTGCTACGCCTTATGCCGTAGTGACCAAACTCAACGCCGCCGTCAACAAGGTCGTGGCCATGAAGGAGGTGCGCGAGCGGCTGATGAATTTCGGCATCGAGCCCAACCCGCTGAGCGTGGCCGATTTCAACAAGCTGTTTCTGGCCGACCGCGACCTGATGACGAAGATCGTGAAGGACTCGGGGATTACGCGCGAGTAAGGCGCCTGGGGCGCCCGCGGGCGTCCTAGTCGCGCGGCGTGTTGATGCCCAGCAGCGAGAAGTAGCGCGTGAGGTCGCCCTCCTCACGCACGATCTCCTGCATCAGGTCGGCCAGTGACATCTGGCCCCAGCTGACTGCGCGCTTGACCAGGTAGGGTGTCGGGCTGTGCGGTTCGGTGCGCTGCAGGAATTCGGCCGCGGCCTCCAGCAACCGGTAGGCGTCTTCGCGGCTCGTGATCGGGCCGGACGGCAGCGGCGCCTGCGCCTGCTGCGCCGGTGTGTCGGCCAGGGTATGGCTGTCCGTCATGGTCTGCTCCTGGGGAATGTCGTCGGGCTGGCCAGGCAAGGCCTGGGCGACGGGTGCTGGCGGTGCCACTGGATGCGGGTTGCGTCCGTTCATCAGGCTGGTGCAGGCGCGCTGCATGCGGCGCAGCGTGTCGCTGACCTTGCCCAGGCTGGGCGCCTCCAGCGCGAGCTTGTCGTCCAGCTTGCGGGCCAGGGCGTCCCAGTCTTCGGCCGCCTGCGCAAGGCTGCGGCTCAGGTCATCCAGCCACAGCAGGCCGCGCGTGTCGATGGACTCCACGATCTGGTCGCGGTCCAGCGGGGCTTCGTCTTCGCCGCGCTCGGGCACCACGCCGGCGATGAGCTGCTCCCATTCGGCCAGGTTGATGTGCGGCGGGCGCCGCTCGGGCAGCAGCGCCACGGGCACATGCAGGCGCAACAGCAGCGACAGGTTTTCGTTCATCCAGACAAAGGACGCCACGCGCGCTTCCACGTCGCCGTCCTCGATCTGCGGGTGCACGCTGTCCCAGCACTGGTCGACCAGGCCGTTGAGCACCCGGATGCCCGCCAGGAACCCGTCCATGCGGTGCTGGCGCGTCCAGGCTTCGCACAGCCAGGCGGCCAGCTGCAGGTCCTTGGAGCGTGACGACAGCAGGCCGGCGCACTGGTTCGCAATGGCCCGCCAGTCGGCCTTCTTGAGCGGACGTTCCCACTCACGCATGGGCAGCGTGGGATCGTCTTCCTCGCGCGACTGGCGCAGCTGCAGGAACACGGGGTCATAGCGAAGCGATGCGCCCGACGGCGCGTCGGCGGCGATCGGGGCCAGCAGGGGTTCTGTCTCGGGGGCGAACCGGTCTCGTTCAAACATGGATGCTCAGCGTGTGTTCCAGTCAGGGGCGCGCACCGGGAACAGGCCCGGCCAGACCAGCGGTGTCTTCTTGCCCACCGGTGACAGCGTCAGGCGCAGGTACACGCGCGAGCGGGCCTCCAGCCCCTGGGAGCGGGCGTCTTCGGCTGTGGAGCCTACCAGCGGGAACTCCATGCGCAACAGCTGCGAGCGGCCGTCGGCGCGCAGGGAGCCGTCGGGTTCGCGCTGGCGCTGGATCATGGTGACCAATGACCACGGGTCGGTGTAGCGGAAGCTCACGGCCTTGCCCTCGGCCAGCATGGCCGGCTGCTGCGGGTCCGGCACCACCGTCAGCGGAGAGTCCTTGGCCAGGCGCAGGGTGAGCGTGACCGGCGTGCCGGGCTCCCAGCGCAGCACCTTGGGGCCGTCTCGCAGGCGCAGCACCTGGCCGCCGATTTCGAGCGTCCAGTCGATCACCTTGTTGCCGTCAATTTCGGCGGCCTGGTTGGCGCGCAGCTCGGCGGTCACGTCGTAGCCGGCGACGGTGCCCTCTTCGGTCGGGTACAGCGGCGCCAGGAAGGTCTTCACGCGCTCGAACTGGTCCACAAATCGGCGCGCCTGCGGTGCCTGCGGGTTGTTGCGCATGGCCGGGTCAGCCTGGATTTCCTTGAGCGTGCGCGAGGCGCGGTCAAAGGTACGGATGAGCTGGCCGACTTCTTCCAGGTCGGCCACGCCGGCATCACGGGAGAGCGACTGGCTGAACGGCTGGCGGCCGGCCGCCACGCGGTTGAAGTTGCTGGCAAACAGGGCCCATTGCTCCTGCTGGTCGCGCGTGCGCAGCTCGTTGCAGCGCGTCACCAGCGAGGTGTAGATCTGCAGGTGACGGTCAGCGAAATAATCTGAAGGACGGCTGCCGGGGCCCTTGCCGGCGAGTTTTTCGCTGCAGTTGAACCGGTCCAGCTCGGCCCCTTG
>CAZUJD010000037.1:0-14401 GCA_964620025.1 uncultured Ramlibacter sp.
GAACAGCGTGATGTCGCTGCCGCGCTCCTTCATGAGCCTGAGCTGGTTGGTCTCGATGGACTCGCGCAGCTCGTCGTCGCTGATCTTCAGGTCCGCGGCCCTGGGCATCTGCGCCGGGTCCTTGATGCCCGCAATCTGTGCGTTGCGCCAGTTCTCCAGCGCCTTGGGGGCCGTGGTGTAGTGGCCGTGGCAATCAATGATGAGTGACATGTCTTCCTCTTTCCTTCCTTCAAATGCGTTCAGGCAGGTTCCATGCCCTGGCGCTGCTTGGCTGCGGCCGATGCCGGCGCAGCCATGAAATCCAGCAGCGTGCGTGCTTCATCCGCATGCTGCGCAGTCGCGGCGATGCCGCCCGAAAACGTCGTGATGATCTGGATGTCCGCCGGCAGCGGCCCCACGATCGTGATGCCCTGCACATGGATCAGCTCGCTCAGCTGCTGAAAGCCGAGTGCAACCTCCCCTTTGGCCACCAGCGAGCCGACTGGCACACCCGGCGGCGCCTGCACCATGCGCGGCCTGATCTGCTCGGCAATACCCCAGCGCTCGAACAGCGCCGCCAGCGCCACACCGCTGGGCCCGGTCGAATAGCTGATGCTGGGCGCGGCCAGAACAGCCGAGCGCACGGCCGCTTCACTGGCGATGTCGGGCAGGGTCGCGCCTGCGCGCACGGCCACGGCCACACCCGAGCGCACCAGATCCACACGGCTGCCGGCACGCACGGCACCCGCCGCAGCCAGCTTGTCGATGGCGTCGCTTGCCAGGATCACGGCGTCAAACACTTCGCCGGCCTGCACGCGGCGGGCGGCGTCCACACCACCCACGGATTCAATGGCCGCCTGCAAACCCGTCTGCTGTTCAAAGGCCGCGGCCAGATCGGCCAGCACCTGACGCGTGGCCATGGATGAAATGACCCGGATCACGGGCGTTGCAGAAGTCATGGGCGGATTCTGGTGGCATTCAAGCTATGCGAAAAGCGATAAGAGCATCTATCAGGTATATCATTTGAGAATAGGAAAACTTCCCGCCTCATGGACTTCAAGCAGCTGGAATACTTTGTACGCGTGGCCGAGATGGGCAGCTTCACACGCGCTGCCGCCGCGCTGGACGTGGCGCAACCGGCCTTGAGCCGGCAGGTGCGGTTGCTGGAGGTGGAACTGCGCCAGAACCTGCTGGTGCGCAATGGCCGCGGTGCCACCCCGACCGAGGCCGGCAAGCTGCTGCTGGACCACGGACGGGGCATCCTGCACCAGATCGAGCGCGCCCGCGAGGACCTGGGCCGCATGCGCGGTGGCCTGTCCGGACGGGTGGCCATCGGTCTGCCGCCCAGTGTGGCCCGGGTCATGACGGTGCCGCTCACACGCGCCTTCCGTGAAACCCTGCCTGAAGCACGCCTGTCGATCAGCGAAGGACTGTCCGGCGCCATGCAGGAGGGCCTGATCAGTGGCCGGCTGGACATCGTGGTGCTCTACAACGCCCAGTCCTCGCGCGAAATCGACATCACCCCGCTGCTGGACGAAGAGCTCGTGCTGGTACGGGCCCGTCCACCCGGCCTGCACGAAGACCCGCCGCCCGGCCCGATCGAGCTGCGCGATGTGGCCCGCCTGCCGCTGGTGATCCCCACCCGGCCCAACGCGATCCGCATGCATGTGGAAGCCCAGATGGCCGGCATCGGCTGCCGCCCCCGCGTGGTGCTTGAAATCGACGGTGTTTCAGCCATCCTGGCCCTGGTAGCCGACGGTGCGGGCTGCGCGGTACTCTCGCGCAATGCCGTGCTTCATTCGCCGCAGCCATCGGCCTTTACCACCCAGGCGATTGGTTCGCCCCCCATGAGCATTGCGCTGTCGCTGGCCACCAGCCTGCAGCGCCCCACCACCCAGGCGCAGAAAGAGGCGCTGGCGCTGATCCTCAAGACGGCACCGGGGGTGGTGGCTCACGTCTGAGCCGTGATGCCCTGCGCGTTGTCCACCTGGTGCGCCGCCCGGTGCAGGTGCGCAATGAAATGGCGGATGGCCGGCGACACGGTGGAGCCGCTGCGGATGATGGCCCCCACCTCCAGCGGCAGGCCGCCTTCAGCCACCGGCACCACCTGCAGGTAGCCTGCCGTGATGGGCAACGCCGCGATCTGGCTGGGCAGCAGGCCCACGCAGTCGCCGGCGGCCACAATGGCCAGCAGCGCCAGGGTGGAATTGACCACCGCACCGACTGGCGGCGCCGCAAGGCCGTGGCGCTCGTAGAGCGCCCGCGCGTAACCCGACTCGCCACTGGCGCCGGTGTACACCCAGCGCTGTTCGGCCAGGTCGCGCAGTGACCGGGCCGAAGCCAGCGGACTGCCCCGGCGCACCACGATCACCATCTCGGTGGAAATCAGTTTCTCGACCACAAATTCGCCGGTGGCCAGCCCCTCGGGGATGCCGCCGATCGCCACATCGACCTCGCCGCTGCGCAGGCGCTGCAGCTGGGCGATGTACAGCTCTTCGGACACGCGCAGGCGGATGTCCGGAAACGCCTGACCAAAGGTGCGCAGCGTCTCGGGGATCAGCAGCATCACGGCCAGCGGCACGGCGCCGACCTTCAGCTCGCCCACCATGCGCCCGCCCAGCTGGCTGATGCCGTCCACCGCCGCGCCCAGTTCGCGCATGACCTTGACCGCATGCTCGTACAGCAGCTGCCCCTGGGCTGTGGGCACCACCCCACGGGAGGTGCGCTCCAGCAACGGCGCGGCCAGCTGGACTTCCAGTTCGCGCACCACCTTGGTCAGCCCCGGCTGGGACATGCCCATGCGGCTGGCAGCCGAACGCAGGCTGCCCTCTTCGATGGCGGCAATCAGCGCTTTCAGTGCGCCCAGCTTCATGCGGTCCCGGTTTGCGTCATGGCGTGATTGCAGCATATCCGCGCCAGGGCGGCCATCACAAACCGGCATAGCTGCTAGTGCACGGCAGATCGCCACGGCGTGCCGCTTGATGAATACTCCTGCTCCATCGCCCGATTACCGGCACTGACACCACTGCAACCATCATGAATGCATCCCTGAATCGACGCCGGGCCGCGCTGGCCCTTTGCACCGTCCTGGCCTGCGCCGCCACGCCGCTGGCACGGGCCCAGGCTCCCGCCTACCCCACCAAACCCCTGCGCATGATCGTGCCGTTCACGCCGGGCGGCTCCACCGACGTGCTGGCACGCGCCATAGGCCTGGAGCTTTCCAGGGCCTGGGGCCAGCCGGTCGTGATTGAAAACATCCCCGGCGCCGGCGGTGCCATCGGCGCCGAACGCGTGGCCAAGGCACCAGCCGACGGCTACACGCTGCTCATGGGCCACATCGGCACGCTGGCCGTGAACCCGTCGTTGTACCCCAAGCTGGGCTACGACCCGGTGCGCAGCTTCGCGCCCGTGGCCTGGGTGGCCCGGGTGCCCAATGTGCTGGTCGTCCATGAGGCCGTACCGGCCCGCACGCTCAAGGAACTGGTGGACCTGGCCCGCAGCAAGCCCGGCCGGCTGGACTACGGTTCAGGTGGCAACGGCAGTGCGGCACACACCACCATGGAATACCTCAAGCTGCAGACGCAGATGTCGCTGCTGCACATCCCCTACCGGGGCACCGCGCCGTCGGTCAACGACCTGGTGGCCGGCCAGGTGCAGGCCCTGTTCACCGGCGCCCCGGCGCTGCTGCCGCACATCAAGTCCGGCATGATCCGCGCGCTGGCCGTGTCCAGCCCGCGTCGCATGGCGCTGCTGCCCGACGTGCCCACGGTGGCTGAAAGCGGCCTGCCCGGCACCAAGGGTTTCGAAGCCGACCAGTGGTACGGCGTGGTGGCGCCCGCAGGCACCCCCGCAGCCATCGTGAAGCAGCTCAACGAGCAGATCAACAAGTCGCTGGCTTCAGCCGAAGTCAGGGCCCGGCTGGCCTCCGAGGGCGCCGAGCCCACACCCGGCACGCCCCAGGCCTTTGGTAACCTGATCGAATCGGAAATCAAGCGCTGGGCGCCGGTGGTCAAGGCGGCCAGCATCAAGGTGGACTGAGACCGCAGGAACAGGGGACACACCATGTTGAACACCCGCCGACTTTTCATGACTCTCGCCCTGGCCGCCGGGCTGGCCGGCTGCGCCACCCAGGCGCCTGCGCCCGCCCCCGAGGCAACCAGTGCCGGAAAAACCGAAGTCCTGTGGCTGGGTCAGGCAGCCTTTCGCATCACCACACCAGGCGGCAAGGTCATCATGACCGACCCCTGGCTGCGCCTGAACCCGCTGACTCCACCCGAGTACAAGAACCTGGAAGCGCTGGGCCGCATTGACGCACTGCTGGTCACGCACGGGCACTTCGACCACTTTGCAGACGCACCTGCACTGGCGCTGATGCACAAGATCCCGATGTATGCGCCGGGCGACATGAACCAGACAGCGGCGTTGCTCAACATCCTGCCACCCGCGCAGCTGCCGCGCATGAACAAAAGCGGCACGGTCACGCCCGTGCCGGGCGTCAAGGTGACTGCGGTGCGGGCCGAACATTCGTCGATCCTGGTCTGGAAGAACCCGGTTTCGGGCAAGGACGAGCCCTACCCGGCCGGTGAGCCGGTGGGCTACATCATCGAAATGGAAAACGGCTTTCGCATCTGGCACATGGGCGATACCGGCCTGTTCGGCGACATGAAGCTGATCCACGACTACTACAAGCCTGACCTGGTGCTCATGCCCATCGGTGGCAATTTCACGATGAGCCCGCCAGACGCGGCCCACGCCACGCGCGAATGGGTCAGGGCCAAAACCGTGATTCCCATGCACTACGGCGCCAACCCGCTGGGCAAGGGCACGCCCGAGGAATTCATCCGCGCACTGGGCCCGTCCACGACCCGCGTGCTGACCCTGCGCCCCGGCGAAAAAGCCCTCTTCTGAAATGACTCTCATGAAACGACGCACCCTTGTCCAGGCCGCGCTGTGCGCTGCCGCCTGGCCCCTGAGCGGACACGCCCAGTCCTTCCCTGCGCGCCCGCTGCGCATCGTTGTGCCGTTTGGCGCCGGCGGTGTGGCTGACCTGACCGCCCGTACCGTGGCCCAGAAAATGGCCGAAAGCCTGGGCCAGAGCGTGGTGATCGAAAACAAGCCTGGCGCCGGCGGCATTGCCGCCGGCGAGGCCGTGTCTCGCGCCGAGCCGGACGGCCACACCCTGCTGCTCATGAGCAACGGCACGGCCGTCAGCGCGGGCCTTTTCAAAAGCATGCCCTTTGATGCGCAGAAAGACTTTGCGCCGGTGTCGACCCTGGGCTTCTTCGACATCGCGGTGCTGGCCGCCGAAGGCAGCCGCTTCCGCACCATGGCCGACATGCTGGCCTTTGCCAAAGCCAACCCCGGCAAGCTGAACGTGGGCACGATCAACATCGGCAGCACGCAGAACCTGGCAGCCGAGCTGCTGCAGACCAGCGCGGGCGTGGACTTCCAGGTGGTGCCGTTCAACGGCTCTCCGGCCGTGCTCAACGCCCTGCGCGGCGGCCAGATCGACGCATGCGTGGAAATCCTGGGCCCCATGATGGGACAGATCAGCGCCAAGGCCGTGCGGGCACTGGCCGTCATGGGCACGGCCCGCGCCAGGGTGCTGCCGGACGTTCCCACGCTGGCTGAAAGCGGCGTGGCCGGATTCAATGTGGCGTCGTGGAACGCGCTGGCCGCACCCGCACGCACACCGCGCGACGTGGTCGCGGCGCTGAACCGGCACGTGCAGACGGCGCTGGCTTCGCCTGATGTGCGCAAGCGCCTGGAAGAGCTCAACGTCAGCGCGCGTGGCAGCACGCCGGGTGAACTGGGCGACCTGCTCGGCTCTGAAATACGCCGCTGGTCGGACGTGATCACGCGCGCCAAGGTGCCGCGCCAGTAGGCCTGTACAGGCCGGGCCGCACACCGCGCGATAGCCCGGGGTTATCACGCGCTGCGCCGCGGCATCTTACGCAGGCGCACACCGGCCGCTAAGCTGCTGCCCGGTGGACATTCGCCAGATCCAGTACTTCGTGCGCGTTGCCGAACTCGGCAGTTTCAGCCGCGCCTCCATCGTCCTGAACATTGCGCAGCCAGCACTCAGCCGCCAGGTGCGCATGCTGGAAGTGGAACTGCGCCAGACCCTGCTCACCCGCAACGGCCGCGGCGTCACCACCACCGACGCCGGGCGCCAGATGCTGGAGCATGGCCGGGGCATCCTGCACCAGCTTGAGCGTGCGCGCGAAGACATGAGCCGCGTGAACGGCCAGCTTTCAGGCCAGGTCACGGTGGGCGTGCCGCCCAGCATCGCGCGCTCGCTGGTACTGCCGCTCACCCGGGCCTTCCGCGCCCGCATGCCCAGCGCCCGCCTGTCCGTCAGCGAAAGCCTGTCCATCCACATGCAGGAAGCGCTGGTTGCAGGCCGGCTGGACATGGCGATGCTCTACAACATGACGCCCACGCCCGAACTCGAGGCGATTCCCGTGCGAGAGGAACTGCTGTACGTGGTGGGCCCGCCCAAGTCGCGCGACAGCCTGCCGGACGCCCTCACCCTGCGCGACCTCGCCGCCCTGCCACTGGTCATGCCGGGGCGCCCCCACGCTGTGCGCATGGTGGTGGAGACCGTGCTGGCCAACGCCGGCTACAAGCCCTGCGTGACGCTGGAAATCGAAGGCATCCCCACCATCCTTGACCTGGTCAGCGACGGGGCGGGCTACGCGGTGCTGCCGATGTCAGCGGTGGCCACGTCGGCGCGGCGCGATGCCTTTCACACCTGGCGCATCACACCACAGTCGCTCATGACGCGGCTTTGCATTGCCAGCTCGGCGCGACGCGCATTCACCCAGACGCAGCGCGCCACGCTGGAGTTGCTGGGCGAGCTGGCGCGCCGGGAACTGGTCATGCCATCGGGCCAGACAGTTCCGGCATAGCTACTAGAACGGGCGCCCCGTAGTCTGCCAGCGCAGTGCTGCCGAGAATCCTCGCACCAGATGGATTCCCACTGGATCTGAAGCAGGAGACACCATGAAAACCTTGAAGATCGCGGCCGCCCTGGCCGCGTGCGCGGGAGGGACCGCATTCGCCCAGGCCAGCGCGTCCAGCGTCACGCTGTACGGCATCATCGACGTATCGGCCCGTACACAGACCGGCCTGACCGCTGCCTATGCCGGCGCCCCCAATGACAGCACCGTGGTGGCCAGCGGCGTCGGCCCGACCAGCCGCTGGGGCCTGCGCGGCAGCGAAGACCTGGGCGGCGGCCTGCGCGCCACGTTCAACCTTGAATCGGGCATCAACGTGGACACAGGCGCCGCCGCCAACGCCACCACCTATTTCGACCGCGCCTCGGTGGTTGGCCTGTCAGGTGACTGGGGCTCGGTCACGCTGGGCCGCCAGAACACGCTGCTGGCGGACTCTGCCGGCGTGGCCGACCCGATCGGCCTGCGCTTTGCCGGCATGAACCCCAACATCCAGGTCGCGGGGCTGACCGGCCACCGCCTGGGCATCGAGTTCGGTGCGACGGGTTCGACCGGCGCGTCCAACCGGGTGAACAACTCGGCCAAGCTGTCGGTACCTGTCGGGCCGGTGACGGCACGTGCGATGTACAGCCTGGGTGAAGTATCGGATTCATCGTCCAGGTCCAGCTCGCAGGGCCTGGGGCTGGATTACCGCAGCACCAGCCTGGCGGTGACCGGCGCCTATACGCGCTTGCGTGACGCGAATGACCGCACGCTGAACGCGTCGAATCTCGGCGTCAGCTGGGGCAGCGGCGCCCTGAAGCTCATGGGCAACGTCGCGCGCAACACCGGCCAGACCAGCGCCACGGCGCAGACCACCAACCGCCTGGTGGCCCTGGGTGTGAACTATGCCGTGACGCCCCAGATCGACCTGCTGGCCGGCTACTACCGCGTCAACCGCACGCGCACGGCGCAGGCGGATGACGGCTTTCGCCGCCTGATCGCGTTTGCCGAATACAAGCTGTCACGCCGCAGCAAGGTGTTTGTGGAGCTGGACACCACGCGCTGGCACGGCAACTACCAGGGCGCGGGCAACAAGTCCACCTCGAATGGCCTGAGCGTGGGCATCACCCACAGTTTCTGAGGCTAGCCCACCCCCTGCTGGCGCAGCACCCAAAGCGCCAGCGTCAGGGTAAAGAACGACACCACGGTGGTCCCCATCTGCGCAGCCGCAGCGGGGCCGTCGTGGCCGTGCTTTTGCGCCAGGATGGGGTAGATGCCCAGCATGGGCACGGCCGACATGATCACCACCGCGATCTGCAGTTCGCGGGCCATCGGCGGCAGGACCCACAGCAACAGCAGGACAGCCAGCGGGTGCAGCAACAGCTTGCCCACCGCAACGACGGCCACGTCGCGCGCCATGCCGGCCGCCGCCACACCGACCAGTGAGCCACCAATCACAAACAGCGACAGCGCCGCGCACGACAGCGCCAGCAGATCCACCGAGCGGGCCAGGGGTGCCGGCAGACGCCAGCCCAGCAATGCAAATACAAAACCGGCCACGATGCCCCAGATCATCGGGTTGGCCGCCACGCCGCGCAGCGATTGCGCAAAGGCCCGGCGCAACCGTTCGCTGCGGCTGCCCTGCGCGCCCTGCACATCGCTGTCGGCCAGCGCCAGAGCCAGCGGCAGCAACAGGAAGTTTTCCACCACCATGGCCAGCGCCAGGCCGACCCCGGCGGTGGACGGCCCCAGCACCTGCGAGACCAGTGGAAAGCCGATGAAGCCGCTGTTGGAACACGACATGCCCATGCCCACGAAGGCCGCCGCCGACAGCCGCTTGCCGGCCACTGCCTGGGCCCACAACACGCCCAGCACCATGACCAGCAGCGAGCCCAGGGCATAGGCGGCCACAAAGACCGGGTTCAGTATTTCGGACACAGGGCGCTGCGACAGCGCATTGAACAGCAGGGCCGGCAAGGCCAGGTTGATGACGAACTTGCCGAACACCCGCATGTCGGGTCGTGCGAACAGCCCCGCGCGTGTGGTCAGGAAGCCCGCGGCAATCAGCAGGTAGATCGGGCCGGTGATGGCCAGGATGCCGGACATCGTGCGCGCGCCGGCTCAGCCGCGCGGCTTGCGCGCGGCCAGCAGCGCATCCGCATACGCCTGCCAGGGTGCGCCCTTGGGCACGGCCTTGAACCTGCCGGCGGCAGCCTGGTCGGCCACCCATTGCTGCTTGGCCGCGATGGCGGCGGTCATCAGCGGCTCAAAGCCCGCTTCCTGCACCGTGTTGGCAGCCTCGCGCATTTCCTCGGCGCGGCGCTTGCCATGCTGCACGACCCGGCTGAAGAAGTAGGCACCCTGCTCGCTCCAGTCGATCGACGGAAAGGTCTCCTGCATCGTGGGCAGGACATGGTCTTCCACGCCATAGGCGCGGGCCGTGGCATAGCTTTCGATGACCAGCGCCTCCAGACCCTTGATCATGACGCTGCGGCTCATCTTGATGGCGCTGGCCACACCCAGCCGGTCACTGACCGCCTTCGCGTCCATCTCCCAATCTGTGAGCACTGCTGCCAGTGCCGCGGCCTGCGCGCCACCCAGCAGCATGGGCACGCGGATGCCGTAGGGTGGCACCGACGTCATGACACCGGCTTCGACATAACTGGCACCCTGCGCGTCGATCAGCGCAGCGGCCTGCTGCTTGGTGCCCGGTGACGCGGAGTTCAGGTCCAGGAACACGCTGCCTGGGCGCACATGCGGCGCGGCCTCGCGGGCCACCGCCAGGGTGTTGGACGCCGTCACGGCCGAAATGACGAGGTCACAGGACGCGCACAGCGACTGCATGGACGCGTGCGCGGCAATCCCATGGCGAGCGGCATGGTCCAGCTCGGCGCCGCGCGTGGCGTCGGCCGCAAACTTGAGATCCCAGGCGTGCACGGCGGCAACGCCGGGTTTGCCCAGCAGGCCGGTGGCGAATGTCTTGCCCACTTCACCATAGCCCACCAGGCCGATGCGCTCGATCTTCATGGCTACGCTACCCGACGAACCTGACCAGCCACAGCGAGATCGGCGGGAACACCAGCAACAGGATGGTGCGCAGGATGTCGCTCACCAGGAACGGCATCACGCCGCGGTAGCTCTCGCCAATGGGCACATCCTTGGCCATGCCGTTGACGACGTACACGTTCAGGCCCACCGGCGGGGCCAGCAGGCCGAAGCCCACGGTCATCAGCACCATGATGCCGAACCAGATCGCCACCGACTCCTTGGGCATGCCAAAGTCCAGCCCCATGATCACCGGGAAGAAGATCGGGATGGTCAGCAGGATCATGGACAGCTCGTCCATCACCGCGCCCAGGATCACGTAGAACAGCAGGATGCCCGACACCACCAGCACCGGCGCGATGTTCCAGCCCTTGATCACCTCGGCCAGCTGGGCGGGCACCTGGGTCAGGGCCAGCGCGGCGTTCATCATGTCCGCGCCGATGAAGATCAGGAAAATCATGGCACTGGCAGCCGCCGTGGCGTAGAAGCAGTGGGCGATTTTCTTGAGTGTGAGTTCGCGCCGCAGCACGGCGGCAATGAAGGTGGCGGCTGCGCCGACGCTCGCACCTTCGGTGGGCGTGAACAGGCCACCATAGATGCCGCCAAACACGATGATGAAGATGATGGCAATGGGCGCCACGGCCATCACACCGGCCAGCGTCATGCGCGGGCGGTCGTCGTCATGCTCGGGCGCATGGCCGGGGAACAGTCGCACGTACACGGCGATGGCGATCATGTAGCCGCACATGGCAATGATCCCCGGAATGGTCGCGGCAGCGAACAGCTTGGCAATGTTCTGCTCGGTCAGGATGGCGTAGATCACCAGCGGCACCGACGGCGGGATCAGGATGCCCAGCGTGCCGCCGGCGGCCAGGGTACCTGTGGCAAGGCGGCCCGAATAGCCGTGACGCTTCATCTCGGGCAGCGCCACCGACGTGATGGTGGCTGCCGTGGCAATGGACGAGCCGCAAATGGCGCCAAAGGCGGCGCTGGCCATCACCGCCGCCATGGCCAGGCCGCCGCGAAAGCGCGCCATGACCACGCTGGCAAACTGGAACAGCGCCTTGGAGATGCCGCCCTGGGTGGCGAAGTTGCCCATCAGGATGAACAGCGGGATCACCGACAGGTCATAACTGGCGAAGCGGGCATAGGCCAGGCCGTTGAGGTTGTTCAGGAACGGCGCCGGCCCCACCTGGTACAGGTAGCCGAACACACCGGCCACAAACATCGAGATGGCGATGGGCACGCGCACGGCCATCAGCACCAGCATGCAGGCAAAGATCAGGCCTGCCAACGTCAATGAGCTCATTGGCCCTTCTCCGCAAAATCACCGAAACCGGTTTGCACCAGGGCAATGACCGCCGTCAGCACCATGGGCGGCACCATCGCGGCGTAAATGATCCACTCCGGAAAGCCCAGCATCATCGTGGTGGAGTTGGACCGGAAAGCGCTGATGCCGCCGACGCCCGTGCGCCAGGCCAGCAGCAGGATCGCTGCGGCCAGCAGCAAGGCGCCGAAGCGGTCCAGCTTGTCGTTGGCACCGGGCGACAGGCGCGCCGTAAAAAAGTCCACGATGATGTTTTCGCGCTTGAGCTGGCACCAGGGCAGGAACAGCGCCACGGCGGCGCCGGCCGCGGCAGCGGTCAGCTCATAGTCGCCCACCAGCGTGACGCCGATGGTGTTGCGCCCGATCAGGCTGACGCAGGTCACAAGGGTTATGGCCGTGAGGATCACGCCCGCCAGGACCGCGCAGAGCCTGGCCAGTATGGAAATCACTTTCAATTCATCACCACTGGAGTATTTGGGATATGGGTGAAGCCACCCGCAGCGGCGGCTGGCCGCCGGGGTGGATTATCGTTGCCTGGTTACTTTGAGTGCTTGGCAATCAGTGCACGGGCTTCGGCCACCAGTTTGGCGCCATCGATGTTCTTGCCCTTCATTTCGGCGATCCAGTCGGTCTCGACCGTGGAAGCCGTACGGCGCCAGCGCTGGGTTTCTGCAATGTCAAGCGCCACGATGTTGTTGCCCGCCTTCACCGCGATGTCACGCCCGGCCTTGTCGCCGTCGTCCATCGCGCGGCCGAACATGGCTGCAGTCTCGATGCCGGAGTTGGCGTCGATCACTTTCTTCAGGTCGGCGGGCAGCTTTTCGTAGGCCGCCTTGTTCATCGAGAAGGCGAACGTCTGCGTGTACAGGCCTTCCTTGCCGGCAAATGTGGTGTGGTTCTTGACCAGTTCGCTGACCTTCAGCGCCGGCGTGACCTCCCAGGGAATGGTGGTGCCTTCGATCACGCCCTTGGACAGTGCGTCGGTCACGGCCGGCACGGGCATGCCCACCGGGGTGGCGCCCAGCTTGGTCAGCATGTTGCTGATCACGCGCGAGCCGCCGCGGATCTTCATGCCGCGCAGGCTTTCCAGACCCGTCACGGGGGTCTTGGTGTGGAACAGGCCGGGGCCGTGGGTGTGCACGGCAATCAGCTTGACGTCCTTGAACTCGTCGGCGGCGTTCTTCTCCACATATTCCCAGAAGGCGCGCGAGGACTGCTCGGCATTGCCGCTCATGAAGGGCAGCTCGAACACTTCAGACTTGTTGAAGCGGCCCGGCGTGTAGCCCAGCACGGTCCAGGTGAAGTCCACCACACCGTCCTTGGCCTGGTCGAACAGCTGCGGGGGCGTGCCACCCAGCTGCATGGCGTGGAACAGCTGGACTTTGATGCGCCCGCCGGAATCCTTTTCCACCTTCTGGGCCCAGGGAATCAGGGCCCGGGCCGGGATGGTGGCCTGCTGCGGCAGCATCTGGTGCAGGCGCAGCGTGACGGTCTGCTGGGCCAGCACGGGGCCGGCGGCGCCCACGGCAGCAGCTGCTGCGGCGGCTTGGAGGAAATGTCTCTTTTTCATGTCGGTCTCCGGGTTGTTGCGGTTGGGTGTTGCGGCTGAAGGATTGTGGGCCGCCGTGGGGCCTCGGGGAATGGGGTCGAACCTCTACCAGTTATCTGATTTTGCGATATCAGATAGTCAGTTATTCAGTCGGGCCGCCACGCCGTGTCCAGCGTCACGCTGCCCACCACGCGCGACACGCAGGCACAGATGCGGCTGTTGGCCTGGCGCTCGTGCTCGCTCAGGTACACGTCGCGGTGGTCGATGGTGCCGTCCACGGCGACCACGTCCAGCGCGCACAGCCCGCATTCGCCGCGCCGGCATTCCGACAGGGTCTGCACGCCCGCGCCCTCCAGCGCATCCAGCAGGCTGCATCCCGCCGGCACGGTGATGTCCAGCGCGTGACGGGGGATCTGCACCCGGAAGGCCTGCGGCGCAAACCGGCCGCTGCTGCCAAAAGTCTCGTAGCGCAGGTCGGCCGGCGGCCGGGCCGCGGCCTCCCAGGCGTGGCGGGCGGCGTCCAGCAGGGGCGCCGGGCCGCACAGGTACACCTGGGCACCGGGCGGCAGCGCGGCAAATTCAGCCGCCAGGTCCGGGCGCGCGCCTACGCGAGTCTGCAGGGCGTCTCCCAGACAGGCGCGCAATTCACCAGCGTAGGCCAGCTCGGCTTCGCTGCGCGCCGCATACAGCATGCGCACCGGCGCGCCACGTGCTGCCAGCGCCCGGGCCATGCCCACCAGAGGCGTCACACCGATGCCACCGGCCACCAGCAGGTACTCAGGCGCATCCCAGGCCAGCGTGAAGTGGTTTTGCGGCTCGCTCACACGCAACCGGTCCCCCTGCGCCAGGCGCCACATGGCCAGCGAGCCACCCTTGCCGTCGTCCAGGCGCTTGACGGCAATGCGCCAGGTCTCGCCATCGTGTTCGCCCACCAGGGAATAGGAGCGCACCTGGGCTTGCCCATCCACCAGCAGCTGCACCTGCAGGTGGCTGCCGGGCGCAAAGGCGGCGGCGCCGCCCGCGGGCCGGATGGTGAACTCGCGCACCGTGGGGGTCAGATCGCGGATGGATTGCACGTGGGCGTCGGCCCAGGTCTGGCTGATTTTCATGGCGGGTTCTCAGGCTCGTTTGCGGATCAGGCGCACGCCCGGCATCTGGTCCAGGTCATGGCTCTTGACGGCTTCGCGCAGGTTGCGCTGGGCTATGCGCGAATGCTCGCGCATGATGGATTCGGCCCGCGCCCCCTCGCGTCGCTCGATGGCATCCAGCACCTGGCGGTGCTGGTCCTGCGCCACGATGAGCATGTCGCGGGCCTGGGGTGAATTGGCCTGCACCACGACAAAACCCGAAGGCGATGCAAACGGCAGGCTGGCCACGCGCTCGAGCTCGCGCACCATGAAGGGGCTGCCCGACAGCTCGCCCAGCAGGGTGTGAAAGCGCCCGTTCAGCCGCACGTAGGCGGAAAAGTCCTCGTCGCTCAGCGCCGGGTGGCGCAGCACGGCGTCGATCTGCGCCAGGCATTCACGGGCCTCGCCCATGACCACCGGCGCCACGCCCCGTTCG
>CAZUJD010000037.1:14411-16401 GCA_964620025.1 uncultured Ramlibacter sp.
GCGGCCAGGCCTTCGATGGTGCCGCGCAATTCGATGGCATCGGCCACATCGCGTTCGGAAAATGTGCGCACGGCATAGCCGCCATTGGGCAGGCTCTCGATCAGGCCCTCCTGCTCCAGCCGCATCAGCGCGGCGCGGATGGGCGTGCGCGACACACCGAGCTTTTCCACGATGCCCAGTTCGGCAATGCGGGTGCCGCCGGGCAGTTCACCGGCCAGGATCATTTCGCGCAGGCGCAGCTGGGCGCGGACCTGGGCGCTGTCGGCGCCTTGGGTTTCGGCGCTCATCAGGCAGCCCTGCGGATCGGGATCACGGTGGACGGCGCCTGCTCGCGCGCCACCAGGCCGTCAATCAGCCGGCGTGCCCACATGGAGCCGGCATCGATGTTCAGGTTGTAGAACTGGTGGTCGGGATGGGCGTCCATGGCCTGCTGCTGGGCTTCCAGCACCAGTTCGTCCTCGCGGAAGATGCTGGCCACGCCTTCGCGCAGCTGGTGCGTCAGGCGCTGCTCGCCCAGCGCGTAGTTGCGCGCAAACGCCCAGAAATAGTGGCAGGTGCTGTCGGTCTCGGGGCTGATGGTGTTGAGCACCATGCCGTTCACACCGCGGCTGCGGTTGCTCAGCTTCGGGTCGCCGTGGTTGCCACCCGGCGGCACGGCACCCGTGCCCGCTTCGGCCACCCCCACGTCAATCACCACCGTGCAGGGCGCCTCGAAACGGATGATCTGCCAGCGGTCCACCTTGCCCTCATACCCCAGGCCCTGCCTGATCTGGCCCGCCCAGAACGGGGGCGCGTCGATGTTTTCCATCCAGCGCGTGACAGTGGCGGTGCGGTCGCCGTGGGTGGCCACAAACGGCGCTTCGGCCACGGCACGCTGGCCGATGCTGGAGCCGTGCACAAAGGTCTCGTGCGTCAGGTCCATCAGGTTGTCGATGACCAGGCGGTAATCGCACTTGACGGTGATGAGCTTGCCGTCGCCCGCCCAGGCCGGATCGTGGTTCCAGTGCATGTCGGGCACCAGGGCGGGGTCGGCCTTGGCCGGGTCACCGGGCCAGACCCAGACAAACCGGTGCCGCTCCACCACCGGGTAGCTGCGCACACAGGCCGACGGGTTCAGGGTTTCCTGGCTGGGCATGTGGGTGCAGCGGCCCTGGGCGTTGTAGACCAGGCCGTGGTAGCCGCAGGTCACTTCGTCGCCTTCCAGCCGGCCCATGGACAGCGGCAGCAGGCGGTGCCAGCAGGCGTCCTCCAGCACGGCCACGCTACCGTCGGTCTTGCGGAACATCACCAGTTTCTGGTTGCACAGGGTGCGCGCCAACAGCGTGCGGCCGACCTCGACGTCATAGGCGGCGGCATACCAGGCGTTCAGCGGAAAGGCAGGTTTGGCGGTTTTCATGGATACGCAATGTATACATAAATTGCCAAAATTCAAGAATTTCGACCTTATCTAGTCGTCTATCAGGTATTCCTGTATTCAATAGCCGCCCAATTCCGTGTTCTAACATTCGCCCTGAACCGTACAACCAGGAGACATTCCATGATCCAGCTCCCCGCCCGCTACGACCATGTCGGCAGCTTCCTGCGCCCCCAGTACCTGCTGGAGGCCCGCGAACAGAAAGCCAAAGGAGACATCACGCCCGAGCAGCTGCGCGCGGTGGAAGACAAGGCCATCACCGAGATCGTGAAGTTCCAGGAAGACATTGGCCTGAAGAGCATCACCGACGGCGAGTTCCGCCGCACCTATTTCCACATCGACTTCCTGGAGCAGATCGGCGGCGTGAAGACCGACATCCCGGTCACCATCGTGCGTCCCGACGGCACGCAGGAACTGGCTCCGCCGGTGATGCGCGTGGTCGACAAGGTGCGCCATGTGAAGGACATCCAGCTGGCCGACTTCAACTACCTCAAGAGCCAGGTCAGCGCGGGCCGCACCCCCAAGGTCACCATCCCCTCGCCCACCATGCTGCACTTTCGCGGCGGACGCGCGGGC
>CAZUJD010000038.1:0-16071 GCA_964620025.1 uncultured Ramlibacter sp.
TACAATGGGCCGCAGGACATTGCCCGCCTTGACTTTGCCCAGGTGCCAGAGGTTGTCCTCCAGCACCCGCTGCTTGACGGCCACCTGTGCGCCGACATGCAGGTGCTGCATCTTGCAGCCGCCGCAAGCCCCGGCATGCAGGCCGAAATGCGGGCAACCCGGCTGTACCCGCTGGGATGATTCATGATGAACGGCCGAGAGCGTGGCCTGCTCCCAGTTGTTCTTTTTGCGGTTGACGTTGGCCGTTACCACCTCGAAAGGCAAGGCACCCTCGATGAACACCACCTTGCCGTCAGGCTTGCGGGCAACACCCTGCGCGTCAATGTCAAGCGCGTCCACATGCAGCCAGCCGTCCGGCAGGCTGGCGTTAATCTCGATCTCTGCTGTCATTCCCCGATTGTCTCAGGTGCCATACTGCCGGCCTCAAATGGAGGTCCACATGGACATACGCATCTGCATCGACGTGGACGACCTGGAACGCGGTATCGCGTTTTTCACCGCCGGACTGGGCCTGCGGCCGGGACGGCGCCTGGGCAACGACTGGGCCGAGCTCCTGGGCGGCACCAGCCCGATCGACCTGCTGGCCAACGCGGTCGGTACGCCACCGCTGGGTGACGCCCATCCGCAGCGGCGCAGCTATGAGCGCCACTGGACGCCTGTGCATCTGGACTTTGTAGTGACCGATATTGACGCCACCACGGCCCGCCTGGTTGCCGCCGGTGCCACACTCGAGCGCCCCATCCAGGACCGCCGCTGGGGCCGCATGGCCAGCCTGGCGGACCCGTTCGGCCACGGGCTGGATCTGCTGGAATTCAATGGCAGGGGTTACGACGAGATCCTCGCCCCTGGCGGCTGATCAGCCCCATGCCGCCAGGTACTCCTGCCAGTGCGCCTCCGCGGGCGCGAGGTTGCCCAGGGTTTCCTTCACCACGGCAATTTCCAGGTCGTATTCCTTTTCGGTAAGGCCTGCGCGCATCTTCTGGAAACGGCAGTACAGCAGGTAGGTGTTCATGACATCGGTTTCGCAGTAGCGACGGATCTCATCCAGCTTGCCGTCCAGGTAAGCCGGGTACACCTGGGAGCCGTCCATGCCCAGCTTTCCCGGGAAGCCGCACAGTTTGGCCATGGCGTCCAGCGGCGCGGCGCCGCGCGGCTGGTACATGGCCAGCAGGTCCATCAGGTCCAGATGGCGCATGTGGTAGCGGCTGATGTAGTTGTTCCACTTGAACTCGCGGTCATCGTCGCCCAGGTCCCAGTACTTGTCGGCCACCACGCCATGTTTGAGGCCACGGTAATTCAGCACAGGCAGGTCAAAGCCGCCGCCATTCCAGCTCACGAGTTGCGGCACATGCTTTTCAATGGTGTTGAAAAAGGTCTGGATGACCTTGCCCTCGCTCGAGCCGTCGCGGTCCACAAACGAATGCACCCGCAGCCCTTCCGCGTTTCGGAACACACAGCTGATGACAAGAATGCGCTGCAGGTGAAGCGGCACAAAATCACTTTGTCCCTTGTCCTTGCGCTCCTGGACCCAGGCAGCGAACACCTGACCGTCGGTGGCTTCAGCCGGGTCATCGCGCATGGCGCGCAGGCCGGCCACATCAGGAATGGATTCGATATCAAAAACAAGAACAGGCCATGTCATGAGGCGGATGCTACAGCAGCGCCTCCTTGTTGATGCCGTTGCGCACCATGTTGCGCTTGAGCTTCAGCAATGCCTCGTTCTGGATCTGGCGCACGCGCTCGCGGGTCAGGCCCAAGCGGTCGCTCAGAACCTCCAGCGTCTCCGGCTCACGGTCATGCAGGCCGAAGCGCCCTTCCAGGACTTCCTTTTCGCGGGAGGACAGCGCGTCAATCCAGTTGTCCAGCAGGCGCTCCACCTCGTGGCTGTGGGTGATGCCGGTGGGGTCCTGCGCATCGGGGCCGGCCAGGCTGTCACCCAGCGTGTGATCGTCGTCTGACCGGTCCATCTGGGCATCGAGCGAGCGCGGTGTTTCGGCCAGGGCCAGCAGGTCTGCAACCTCCTGAACATCGCGGCCCAGCAACGCGGCCACATCTTCCACCCGCACGCCCTCGCCTTCCAGACCTTTGCGGCGCTCGGCGAATGAAGGGTCGTTTTCCAGGGTACGCCGGGCCCGCAGCACCTGCTGCAGTTCACGCACCACGTGCACGGGCAGGCGGATCACCCGGCCCTGGTTCATCACGGCCCGTTCCACCGCCTGGCGGATCCACCATGTCGCGTACGTGGAAAACCGGAAACCGCGCTCCGGCTCGAACTTGCTCGTGGCATGCATCAGGCCCAGGTTGCCTTCTTCAATGAGGTCTGCCAGCGGTACACCACGGCCCAGGTACCCTTTGGCAATGCTGACGACCAGCCTCAGGTTGTGCTCGATCATGGACTGGCGCGCCGCAAAATCACCGGCGCGTGCACGGGTGGCCACCTCATGTTCCTCTTCGGCGGTAAACAGCTCAGTGCGCCGTACATCGCGCAGGTACAGCGTGAGCGTGTCGCTCGATTCTCCGGCCACATCGGCCAGGGGTTCCCTTGCACCGGCATCCGCCGTGGGCGCATCGATCTGTACGCCGCCCACAGCCATTCCCTCAAGCGCGCCCGGAACTGCTTTCTGGCCGTGTCCGTTGCGCTTCTTCATGCCTGCTACCTGGCTGGCAGGTACTTCGCCGGGTCCACCGGCTTGCCCTGGCGACGAATTTCAAAGTGCAGCTTGACGCGATCTGCGTCGCTGTTGCCCATCTCGGCGATCTTCTGGCCCTTGCGAACGGACTGGTCTTCCTTGACCAGCAGCGTCTGGTTATGGGCATAGGCCGACAGGTAAGTGTTGTTGTGCTTGAGGATGATCAGGTTGCCGTAACCACGCAATCCCGCTCCCGCGTAGACCACACGGCCATCAGCGGCTGCCACCACGGCATCCCCAGCCTTGCCGGCGATATCCAGGCCCTTGTTCTTGATTTCGTCGTAGCCTGCTATCAAAGTCCCATTGACAGGCCACAACCATGCCACTTCATCCTCTGCGGCGGCTGCCGCAGGTACCGCGGGTGCTGCAGGACCAGCCTGCGCAGACGCCGCCACAGCCGGGCGCGCGGCGCTCGCAGCCTGGGTGGGCGAACCTGCCGCCACCGTGCCCGATGCGACCGGCTTCACCACCACGCCGGTCTCTGCCACCGCCGCGACCGCCGCCGGCGGCACCACGCGCAAGACCTGGCCCACTTCAATGACGTTCGGATTTTCAAGGGAATTCCAGCGCACAAGGTCACGCCAGTTCTGACCGTTTTCCAGACCAATTCGCACCAGAGTGTCACCCGGCTTGACGGTGTAGTAACCGGGCTTGCCGGCGTTTTCGGCGCCAGGCGGTACCCTGGCAGGCGCAGCCGATGGTTCCGCTGTGGCTGTCGTCGCACTGCGGCCCGCGCCACGGTCTTCAACCGGTGCCGGCGTGCGCGAGCTGGAGGCGCACCCCGTCAGGAAGGCTGCAAGCACCCCTGCGAGCAAGAGATGGCTGCCCCGGTTCAACGACTCGTACATCTTGTTGTTTCCCTTCAAGCGATGCCTGATTTTAGGGGGACAAAGTGAACCGCCTCAAGCACAGTTTGTTTCAACTCCGATGGTGTTTTCTCCAGCAGCACCAGCGCCTGCTGACCACCCGGCGTCACCATGGGTGCAATGATGCGTCCGCCTACGGCCAACTGGTCTACCCAGGCCTGGGGAATGGCATCACCACCCGCTGCCGCAATGATGCCTGCATACGGCGCTCCCTTGGCGTAACCTGCCATCCCGTCGCCAAACAGCAGGTGCACGTTGGCCAGGCGAAATGCACGCAGGTTCTCGCGCGCCTTGTCGTGCAGGCCGCGCAGGCGTTCGATGCTGTAAACCTCGCTGGCGAGCTGGCCCAGCACCGCCGCCTGGTAGCCGCAGCCGGTGCCGATCTCCAGCACCCGCCCCAGCTTGCCGTCTGCGGCGCGCTTGCCCCCCATCAACAATTCGGCCATGCGGGCCACGACATTGGGCTTGGAAATCGTCTGCCCCAGGCCAATGGGCAGGCTGGTGTCTTCATAGGCCTGATTGACCAGCGCGCTGTCCACAAAACGGTGGCGCTCAACACGGCCCATGGCTGCCAGCACCTGGGCATCGCTCACACCCTGGCTGGCGAGCTTTTGCA
The DNA here is from genome assembly GCA_964620025.1 of uncultured Ramlibacter sp. Taxonomy (GTDB): domain Bacteria; phylum Pseudomonadota; class Gammaproteobacteria; order Burkholderiales; family Burkholderiaceae_C; genus RAM1. The sequence goes on from CAZUJD010000038.1 coordinate 4,173, forward strand.
CCATGCGGGCACGCACAGCGCCTGAATCCAGCCCCAGCCCCTGCGGCCGAGCGGGCGCGGCCACAGGAGACCGGGCGGCTGCGGCCTTGCGCGGTGCAGGGGCGGCATTACCGGTCGGCTCCAGCCGTACAGGAAAGCCGGGGCGACGTGCCGTCATGCAGCTTCTCCGGTGGTCGTCGCCAGCCGCTGCGCCGTTTGCGCCCAGTAGCGCAAACCTTCATGGTCAGTGAGGTCCACTTTCAGCGGCGTGAGCGACACATGGCCCAGTGTGGTCGCATGGAAGTCGGTTCCTTCGGCGTCGTCCTTGGCAGCACCGGCACTGCCGATCCAGTACATGGTTTCGCCTCGGGGGCTTTCCTGTGCAATCACTTTCTCTGCTGCGTGGCGGCGCCCCAGGCGGCAGACTTTCAGGGGTTTGATGCTGTCAAACGGCAGGCTGGGAATGTTGACGTTCAACAGCCACGGCGCTGCCCCCACCAGGTCCTGGCCTGCCAGTTGCCGGACCAGCTCACGCGCCACACGCGCTGCGGCGTCGATGTGCTTCCAGCCCTTGTCCGTCTGCGATAAGGCGATCGCAGGGATGCCGAACAGGTAGCCCTCCATGGCGGCCCCCACTGTGCCCGAATAAATCGTGTCGTCTCCCATGTTGGCACCGTTGTTGATGCCGCTGACAATCAGGTCGGGGCGGTAGTCCAGAAGGCCCGTGAGCGCGATGTGAACGCAATCGGCGGGCGTGCCGTTGATGTAGCGAAAGCCATTGGATGCCCGGTGCACGTAAAGCGGTGAATGCAGCGTGAGCGCATTGGATTTGGCGCTGTTGTTGTGTTCTGGCGCGACGACTTCCACGTCGGCGATGTCCTTCAGGGCGTCGTGCAGGGCCACGATGCCGGGCGCTTGGTAACCATCGTCGTTTGAGATCAGGATTTTCATGGCGTGAGCTGTTGCAAAGATTGTAGGCGTCACGGCAGAGACAATGCGCCGCCTGCGGCGCTCCTATGATGCGCTTTCGGACTTGACGGAGAACCCGGATGCACGCTTGGCTTTGCGAAAACCCCGTTGGCGTCGATGCGCTGACCTGGAAGGAACTGCCCACCCCCACCCCCAAGGCGGGCGAGGTACTCATCGCCATCAAGGCCGCGAGCCTGAACTTCCCTGATCTGCTGATCGTGCAGAACAAGTACCAGATGAAGCCGGCCCTGCCCTTTGTGCCGGGCTCCGAGTACGCCGGGGTCATTGAGGCCGTAGGCGACGGCGTGACCCACCTCAAGGTGGGCCAGAGCGTGGCCTGCCTGTCCGGCACCGGAGGGTTTGGCACACACACGATTGCACCGGCAGCCTTGTGCATGCCGCTGCCCGAAGGCTTTCCCCACGTGGACGCCGCTGCCTTCATCATGATCTATGCGACCTCCTACCACGCCCTGGTGGACCGGGCCCAGCTCAAGGCCGGCGACACCGTGCTGGTGCTGGGTGCGGCCGGGGGCGTAGGTACATCGGCCATACAGATCGCCAAGGCCGCGGGCGCTCGTGTGATTGCGGCCGCGTCAACCGATGAAAAATGCGCGCTGTGCACGTCCATTGGCGCCGATGCCACGATCAACTACACCACACACGGCCTGCCCAATGCCTTTCGCGACGCCGTCAAGGCTGCTACGGACGGCAAGGGCCCCGATGTGGTGTACGACCCCGTGGGGGGCGACTTTGCCGAGGCAGCGTTCCGATCCATCGCGTGGCGCGGCCGCTACCTTGTGGTCGGCTTTGCCTCGGGTCCGATCCCGTCATTGCCGCTGAACCTGCCCCTGCTCAAGGGCGCATCCATCGTGGGCGTGTTCTGGGGAGACTTTGCACGGCGTGAACCCAAGGCCAACGCCGCGATGATGGGCGAGCTGGCCCAGTGGTACGGTACCGGCAGGATCAAGCCTGTCATTGATCGCACCATGCCCATGGCCGATCTCAAGGCGGCCTATGCACACATGGGTTCGCGCGGTGTGATGGGCAAGCTGGTCATGACCAACTGATCGGCAATGGATGGGCAGCAGCCTGCCTGCGGGCAGGCTGCAAATGAAAAGAGCCCGCTGCTGCGGGCTCTTTTCATGGAAGCATGATCTTGGGGTGGCTGATGGGACTCGAACCCACGACGACAGGAATCACAATCCTGGACTCTACCAACTGAGCTACAGCCACCGCAGCCCCTGATTATAGCCGTCTGTTCAGCGGGTTTGCGTTGCGCCGTCTTCGCGTGCCTGGGCTGCGGGCTTGGGTACCTTGATCTGGGCCTTCACCTGCTCCTTGAGCAGGTTGTAGTAAGCCATGGATTCAGCCGCCGTCCACCACTGCACATACTGCGCCCGGTCCTGACGCGCCGTTGCCTCGCTGGTGGCCTCGCGCGGCAGGACTTTCAGCACCTTGACCACGGCATAGCCTTGCGGCCCGAGATCCACGCCGGCAAAGGCCGGCAACGCGCCAGCGTCGGCCCGAAGCGCCGCATCAACAATCTGCGACGGCATCTGCTGCGCACTCTCACGCGACAGGGCAACGGCAGGCGGCAAAACGGCGGTGTCGGGAGCGGCCTTCCAGGCGGCCAGCTTCTCTGCCCCCTCCTTTTTGGCCAACGCTGCACCGCGCTGCGCCAGCAGGCGCTGACGCACCTGCTCCTTCACCTCGGCCAGCGGCAGGGTACGCGCAGGTGTGTACTGCGTGATGCGACCCGAAACCAGCTGGCTGGACGCGGTTTCCACCGCTTCGGTGTTGCGCTTCTTCTCGATCGAGTCCGGCGAAAACAGGGCGTTGAGGAATTTGGCGCTGGCCAGCACGCCCGCTGCGCCCTGGGCAGGCTGGCGCGTCACGCCATTGGCAGTGCGGATCTCCAGCTTCAGGCGGTCGGCCGTGGATTTGAGGTTGTCCGACTGCTCATAGACCCCGTTGGTGAAAGCTTCGGCTGATTCCGAGAACCGACGCTGCGCCTGCTGTTTCTTGAGGTCGGCCTCGAGGTCTGCCCGCATCTCTTCAAAGCTGCGCTGCTTGGCAGCCTTGATGTCAGTGAGCTTGATGATGTGAAATCCGAATTCGGACTCCACCACATCGCTGATGTCACCCTTCTTCATCGCATAAGCGGCGTCTTCGAACGGCTTGACCATGGCCCCGCGGGCAAAGAAGTCAAGGTCACCACCAGAGGCCGCCGAGCCCGGGTCCTGCGAATTCTTTCTGGCCAGTTCGGCAAAGCTGTCAGGTGCCTTGCGTGCGGCGGCCAGCAGTTCCTGAGCCTTGGCACGGGCCTTGTCCCGCTCGGCCACCGGAGCGCTTCTGGGCGCAGTGATCAGGATGTGGCTGGCGCGCCGCTCCTCCTGGCCAGACAGGCGTGCGGCATTCTGCTCGTAGTAGGTCTTGAGATCTGCTTCGTTGACCGTGATCGACTTGCGCACCGTGTCCAGGTCCAGCACCAGGTACTCGATGTTGGCCTGCTCGGGCGCCTGGAAGAGGGCCGGATTGTCCTTGTAGAAGGCTTCCATCTCGGCGTCGGTCGGGTTGATGCGGGTGGCGTACTCGGCCGTGGCAAAACGGGCAATCTGGACCTCGCGCTTCTCAAAGAACGCCCCCAGGGATACGTCGGCCTGTGCAGCCGATGCCAGCCCGGAGGCGGCCACCCCGGCCATCACCTGCCGGCGCGACACATCGTTGCGCACATCGTTCTCAAACATCTCTGGCGTCATGCCCTGGGCGCCTACCAGCTGGCGATAGCGGTCCATGTCCAGCTTTCCGTCCGGACGACGCAAAGACGCGATGGTTTCATTGGCCTGCAGTTCCTGGGCCAGCCGCTGGTCGCTGGTGGTCAGGTTGGCCCGCACGGCACTGGCCGCCAGCACGCGGTCACGCACCATGCGTTCCAGCGTCGAGTAACGGGCCTCCGGGGAGTCAAGCAGCTTGGGGTCCAGTGAAGGCATGCTGCTGCGCAGGCGGTCAACCTCCACCTTGTGGGCCGCGTCCCATTCGGCCTGGGTGATGTCACGACCGTCCACGCGAGCAACCACCTCGCCCTTTTCCTGCATGCGGCTGTACCCGTCCAGGCCAAACAGCACAAACGACGGAATGATGAGCAGGAACATCACGATCATCATGATCTTGGTGTGCTTGCGGACGAAATCAAACATGCGCTGACTCTCAGAGGATGAAAAAACAAAAGGCGAACAACCTGTTCGCCTTGTCGTGGTGGTGGGTGCTGACGGGATCGAACCGCCGACCTACGCCTTGTAAGGGCGCCGCTCTACCAGCTGAGCTAAGCACCCCACCTGAAAACGGTGTCAGTTCAAGGCGTCTTTCAACGCCTTGCCCGGACGGAACTTCGGAACCTTGGCTGCCTTGATTTTAATCGTAGCGCCGGTACGGGGGTTGCGACCGCTGCGGGCAGCGCGTTTACCCACGGCAAACGTACCGAAACCGACCAGCGAAACCGAACCGCCCTTTTTGAGCGTGGTCTTTACCGCGCCAATCGTTGATTCAAGCGCACGGGTCGCCGCGGCTTTGGAGATGTCGGCATGCTTTGCGATGTGCTCAATCAGTTCGGTTTTGTTCACAAGGGACCCCTCGAAAGAGAAAAGAGTTGATCTGATATGTCTCTTCAAAAAATTTTTGTCTCCCCACGCTTGCGGGCGCCTGTGCGGCGCGAAGGGCAAGAGTGCGGGAGACGGCGTTCGCAGTGTGCACTGCTGAATGTCATTAGAGCCACGGTCCCAGACCATGTCAATACAACAAGCAGCTTTACAACAGCGCGGAGGCGGATTCTAGTCCCTTTTGGGGACCTGCTGGTGCGATCACAACGGGCGCGCCTGGACGCGCTGCACAAATTTCTCACGCTTCATCAAGCGCCCGTCAATGAACGGCGAACCGTTACAAGGCAGAAGCAATTGCCCGTCCCAGGTCGCTCGTGCTTGCGGTGCCGCCAATATCGGCAGTACGTGGCGCACCGCTTTGGGGATCAAGTACTTTCTCGATGGCACGCAATACCGCGTCATGCGCATCCTTGTGTCCCAGGAACTCCAGCATCATGGCCCCGCACCAGATCTGGCCGATGGGATTGGCGATGTTCTTGCCGGCGATGTCGGGGGCCGACCCGTGCACGGGCTCGAACAGTGACGGGAACTTGCCCTCGGGATTGAGGTTGGCACTGGGCGCGATGCCGATCGTGCCTGTGCAGGCAGGCCCCAGGTCGCTGAGGATGTCACCAAAAAGGTTGCTCGCCACCACCACGTCAAAGAAATCGGGGCGCTGTACGAAATGCGCGGTCAGGATGTCGATGTGGAACTTGTCCTGGCGTACATCAGGATAGGCCTTGGCCATCTCGGCGACCCGCTCATCCCAATAAGGCATGGTGATGGAGATGCCGTTGGACTTGGTCGCGCTGGTCAGGTGCTTCTTGGGCCGCGACTGCGCCAGTTCAAACGCGAACTTCAGGACGCGGTCCACGCCGATGCGTGACATCACTGTCTCCTGCACGACAATTTCCCGCTCGGTGCCGGGATACATGCGCCCGCCGATACTGGAGTACTCGCCCTCGGTGTTCTCGCGCACGATGTACATGTCGATTTCACCGGGTGCGCGGGCGCTGCCGTCACGACGCACCACGGGCGCAACGATGCCAGGCATCAGTCGTGCCGGGCGCAGGTTGATGTACTGGTCGAACTCGCGGCGGAAAAGCAGCAGCGACTGCCACAGGGACACATGGTCGGCAATCTTGTCGGGCCAGCCCACGGCGCCGAAGAAGATCGCGTCATGACCGCCGATGCGGTCTTTCCAGTCGGCCGGCAGGTAGCTGCCATGCTTCTCGCAATAGTCCCAGCTGCCGAAATCGAAGTGGTCGAACTGCAAATCCAGACCGAACTTCGTGGCGGCCGCCTCCATCACGCGCACGCCCTCGGGCATGACTTCCTTGCCGATGCCGTCGCCGGCGATGACTGCAATGCGTTTTTTGCTCATGGTGATTTCCTCTTGTCAACGTCCAAAAAATGAGAGCGCGTCCTGCGCCAGCAGCTGCGGCGCTTCTTCGGCAATGTAGTGGCCGCAGGGCAATGCACGGCCAGTCACACTGTGGGCACAGGCGCGCCACAGCGCCAGCACATCAAAGCACTGACCCACCGCCCCATGTTCGCCCCACAGCACGCGTAACGGCATTGGCAGGCGAAGACCCGCAGCACGGTCGGCCTGGTCATGTTCCAGGTCCAGGCCTGCACTGGCCCGGTAATCTTCACAGATCGCCTGCGCCGAACCAGGCATCCGGATGCAGCGCTCGTATTCCGCCAGCGCCTGCGGGTCAAAGGCATCCAGGCCGGCATGGCGCTTGCCCATGACATTGCGCAGATAGCGCACCGGGTCGCCGTCGATCAGGGCTTCCGGCAAGGGGGGGGGCTGGATGAGGAAGAACCAGTGCCAGTAAGCACGGGCGAAAGACTGGCTGGTGTTCTCGTACATCGCCAGCGTAGGCGCGATGTCCAGCATCATGAGTTGCTGCACGGCGCCGGGATGGTCCGCCGCCAGCCGGTGCGCTACGCGTGCGCCACGATCATGCGCCAGGACGCGAAACTGCTGATAACCCAGGTGGCCCATGACCGCCAGCGCGTCCTGCGCCATGGTGCGCTTGGCATATGCGAGCTGTCCGGCATCACCACAAGGACGGTCCGAGTCCCCATAACCGCGCAGGTCCATCAGGGTCACACTGAAATGTTGTGCCAGCGTGGGGGCAACACGATGCCACATGACGTGCGTTTGCGGATGTCCTTGCTGCAACAGCAGGTGCTCCCCCTGCCCGCCCCGCCGACCATGCAGCCGAACGCCGTCACGCACAAAGTCAAAGGATTCGAAGGTTTCCAGCATCGGCCTGATTGTCGGTTGCCGCATGGCCTTCCACAAGCAATAATGAGGCAATCAATTATTTCCAAAAGAGAAATTATTTTGGACAGAGCCGATCTGGAGCTTGTACTTGCCATCCGCGACCAGGGCAGCCTGGCTTCTGCGGCAGCCAGCCTGGGCCTGGCGGCCCCCGCTGTGACGAAACGGCTGGCGTCACTGGAATCCCGCCTGGGTGTGCGGCTGTTCCAGCGCACCACCCGCCGTGTCAGCGCGACGGGTGAAGGTGACGCCATCTGCGAACGGGCAGAGCAGCTACTGCGTGGCTTCATGGATCTGGAGGCCGAATTGCAGGAACGACAGACCGAGCCAGCGGGTGCGATCCGGCTGGTATCCACATTCGGTTTCGGCCGCCTCTGGCTGGCACCCGCGCTGGCCGTGTTCCAGCAAAGGCATCCACGGGTGTCCGTCCAGCTGCAGCTGACAGAACAGCTGCCGGAACTGGGTGCCCAGGGCTTTGACGGCTCGGTATGGCTGTGGTCGGTTCAGGGTCGTCCGGCCACCCAGTGGGTCTCCCGACGGCTTGCCCGAAACCAGCGCGTGCTGGCTGCATCCCCAACCTACCTGCGCGAACACGCAGCCCCCCTGGAACTGCAGGATCTGACACGACACGCCTGTCTGGTCGTTCGCGAAAACGGCGCACCCGGCCAGCGTTTTGACGCCTGGCAACTGCAAAAGGAACGCGACAGGACAGCATCCCGGGTGCTGGTCAGCGGCCCGCTGTCCAGCAACTCGGGAGAGGTCGTTCGCGACTGGTGCCTGGCCGGACGGGGGATCATGCTGCGCAGCTTGTGGGATATTGCACCCGAACTGGCTTCAGGCCGCCTGGTTCGCGTGCTTCCGGCCTGGTCCATGGTGGACGCCGACATTCACTGGCTCGCGCCCTTCAGGCCCCAGGTGCCGCGCCGCATACGGTTGCTGGTGGATTTTCTGGCCGAGCAGTTCCGCAGCGAACCCTGGAAGGCTATCGCGCAGAACGCACCACCAGGCTCACGCCGAACGCGGTGAGCGCCATGCCGGCCACGGTCATCGCCGTGATCGGCTCGCCAAAGAGCGCCCATGCCATCAGCGCTGTTGACGGCGGCACCAGATACAGCAAGCTGGTCACCGACGTGGCGGCGCCGCGCTGGATCAGCAGATAGAGCAACGAACTGCCCCCCAGCGTCAGCGCCAGTACCGACCAGGCCATGGCAGCGACAAGCTCCGTGTTCCAGCGCATGGCCTCGCCCTCCAGCAGGGCCAGCGGCAAGGTGACGGCAAAGGCGGCGCCCAGCTGCACCAGGCTGGCTGCGCGGACATCACACGGCGCGACAAACCGTTTCTGGTACAGCGTGCCCACGGTGATGCTGATCAGGGCCAAGCCGGCCAGCGCCAGATTCAGTGCGTGGATTTCACCCAGGCCGAGTTTTTGCCAGACCACCAGGGCAAGCCCTGCAAACCCCAGTGCCAGGCCGCCCCACTGCCGTCGCGTGACCCGCCCGCCCTGCGACGACACCCACACCGCTGTCAGGACCGGCTGCAGACCAACCAGCAGCGCGACCAGACCAGCTCCCATGCCCAGCTTGACGGCAGCCCAGACGCCCCCCAAATAGCCCGCATGCATCAACACGCCGGTTACAGCAAGGTGCCCCCACTGCGCGCGCGCCACGGGCAGCGCGGCGCGGGCCAGCCAGGCCCACACGCCAAAGCAGATCACCGACAGCAGATATCGCATCGCCAGGAACTTCAGGGGGGGTGCGTGCGGCATGCCGTAGCGCGCCACAATGAAGCCGGTGCTCCAGATCAGCACGAACACGACCGGCATTGCCCTGATCAGGGCTGTATCGCGGGCGGCAGAATTCATCGGGCCTTGGCCCGGATCTCAGGCAAGGCCTTCTGCAGGTAGTACACCATGGACCACACGGTCAGGATGGCGGCCATCCAGATCAGCCAGGTCCCCCACACACCCGTGTCGATCAGGCCGAACAGGCGCCCGTCGTACAGCAGGAAGGGAATGGCCACCATCTGCACCGTGGTCTTGACCTTGCCCAGCATGTGCACTGCCACACTCTTGGAGGCGCCGATCTGCGCCATCCATTCGCGCAAAGCCGAGATCGCGATTTCACGACCGATGATGATGAGAGCCACGAACACACCGGCGCGGTTCAGGTGCACCAGCACCAGCAGCGACGCGCAGACCAGGAACTTGTCGGCCACCGGGTCCAGGAAGGCGCCGAAAGAAGAAGTCTGGTTGAGCTTGCGCGCAAGGTAACCGTCCAGCCAGTCTGTCAGCGCAAACACGACAAACATGACCGTCGCAATGAGGTTGCTGACGGTCCGGTCGGGCCAGACGTAGAACACCCCTACGATGAGTGGAATGGCGACAATGCGCGTCCAGGTCAGCAGCGTGGGGATGGTGAAGAACATGCCCCGATTCTGGCACGGCGCGCAGCCCCCGCGCCAACTGCCGGTCTATTGCGCTTCGGCCAGCGACCGGATCTGGAACTTCAGGTCGTCGTTGTAGAGAAAGGTCTCCGCGTACTGCCAGGGCTGGGGCAGGTGGCCCACCGGTTCGAACGGGCCCGCTCGGCGCACCGCATTCATGGCCATCTGCAGCGTCTGTGGCGAAAACTTGGGCACCCGCAGCACGGTCACATTGCGCACAGAGCCATCACGGTTGAGCTGAACCTGCACCACGGGGATGGACTGCAGCCGCTCCGGAATCGGGCCTGCGAAGGTCTCGCCCCCGCTGGTCTGCATGATGCGCCTCGCGGCGCGTACCTTGTATTCGTCCCAGTTGCGCGCTGGCGATTGGACGGCCGGAGCCTGTGCCGTCGCGGTGCCCGCTGCCGGCGCCGGGGACGCGGGGACCGGCACCATCGGTGCCGGAACGGCGGCCGTGGGCGGATCGGAAGGCAAGGGCCGGCTGGTACAACCTGCCAGCGCGGCCAGCAGCCCGGCACAACCCAGGCGCGTGAAGTCAGTGAAGCGCACGATAAATCTCCTCTGCCAGTTCTTTTGAAATACCGTCCACGGTGGCAATGTCGTCTACCCCCGCGGCAGCCACCCCACGGATGCCGCCAAAGCGTTGTAGCAGGCGGGCCCGGCGCTTGGCGCCGACACCGGGAATCTCCTCGAGCTTGCTGCTGCCAGTGCGCACGCGGGCCCGCTTGGCCCGCATGCCGGTGATGGCAAAGCGGTGGGCTTCGTCCCGGATCTGCGCTACCAGCATCAGCGCCGCCGAATCCCTGCCAAGGTACACCTTGTCGCGCCCGTCGGCAAACACCAGCTCTTCCAGGCCTACCTTGCGGCCCTCGCCTTTTTCCACGCCAACGATCATGGAAAGGTCCAGTCCAAGCTCGACAAACACCTCGCGGGCCATGCTGACCTGCCCCTTGCCTCCGTCTACCAGCACCAGATCGGGCATGCGTGCCTGCTTGCTGCCGGATGACGACGCGGCGCTGGCCGGGTCCCGCCCGGCTTCAGCCAGTTTGCTGTAGCGGCGTGTCAGCACCTGGCGCATGGCAGCGTAATCGTCACCCGGCGTGATGCCCTCGATGTTGTAGCGCCGGTATTCACTGCTCTGCATCCTGTGTCCATGGAACACCACACAGGATGCCTGAGTCGCCTCGCCCGCCGTATGGGAGATGTCGAAACATTCGATGCGGAATGTATCCATGTTGTCGGGCGCAAGGTCCAGCGCATCCACCAGGGCCCGGGTGCGCGCCTGTTGCGACCCCTCTTCGGCCAGCAGGCGGGCCAGCTGGAGGCCGGCATTTTTTTCCGCCATCTCCAGCCACAGCCGGCGCTGCTCGCGCGGGTTGTGGACCGCGCTCACGCGTACGCCGCTTTGCACAGCCAGCGCATCCATCAGCGGCTTGCTGACCGGCACACTGGTGATGAGCGCCGGCGGTACCGGCACCCCGAGGTAGTGTTGCGCAATGAAGGCCTCCAGCACCTGCACTTCCACTGGCGCGGCCATGCTGCCACCTCCAGCGTCGTCTTCTGCCAGCACCTGCAATGCGGCCGCATCTTCCACGTGGGCCGGGAAATACGGCCGGTCGCCCAGGTGCCGGCCGCCTCGCACCATCGCAAGGTTGACGCATGCCTTGCCACCCTGCACCTTGACGGCCAGGATATCCACATCCTTGTCCGAGGTTGTGTCAACCGACTGCTGATGCAGCACCTTGGACAGCGCCGAGATCTGGTTGCGCAGCTGGGCAGCCTGCTCGAACTCCAGGCGTTCTGCATGGGCCATCATCCGTTGCTCCAGCGACGCAAGCAGGGCTTGCGTTTCACCATTGAGAAATGCCTCGGCGTTCTGCACATCCTGTGCATACTCGTTGGCATCGATATGGTTCACGCACGGTCCGGAGCAACGCTTGATCTGGTACAGCAGACAGGGCCGCGTACGGTTGTTGAATACCGTGTCTTCACAGGTTCGCAGGCGGAACACCTTCTGCAGCAGCTGGATGGACTCCTTGACCGCCCAGGCGCTGGGATAGGGACCGAAATAGCGGTGCTTGCGATCAACCGCACCGCGGTAATAGGCCACACGCGGAAAGGCATGTGTCACGAGCTTGAGGTAGGGATAGCTCTTGTCGTCGCGAAAGAGGATGTTGTACCTGGGATTGAGCGTCTTGATCAGGTTGTTTTCAAGCAGCAGCGCCTCGGCCTCGGAGCGCACGACCGTAGTCTCCATACGCACGATCTTGCTCACCATGTGGCCGATGCGGGTACCACCATGGTTCTTCTGGAAGTAGCTTGACACGCGCTTTTTCAGGTCGCGTGCCTTGCCCACGTACAGCACCCCGCCATCCGCGTCGAAATAGCGGTACACGCCCGGCATGGCGGGCAAGGCGGCCACTTCGGCCAGCAACTGTTCGGAATGCACCTGGGAAACCTCGGACATGGAGCGTATTGTGGCGAATCCTGCCGCCGCATTCAGCCAGTGGACAATCATGCCCATGCTCTGGGACATCTTCTGCAAGGTCATCGACAACCACGGCGACATCGGCGTGTGCTG
>CAZUJD010000039.1:0-16036 GCA_964620025.1 uncultured Ramlibacter sp.
GTGGACTTCGGCAACCGGCTGGTGAAGCGTCTTGAGCGCGTCCAGCAGTGGAATGGAGCGGAACGACAGCCCGGCCGGGTTGATGACGACACCCACGGCCTTTTCACGCGCCTCCTGCACCCAGTCCACCATCACGCCTTCATGGTTGGTCTGGCGGAATTCGCAGTGCAGGGCCAGCTCGGACGCCACGCGGCGGCACAGCTGCTCCACCTGGGCCAGCGTGGTGCTGCCATACAGGTGGGGCTCGCGCACGCCCAGCAGATTGAGGTTGGGGCCGTTGAGGATGTAGATCGTCGCACTCATGGGCGCCGATTCTTGGCGCCGTGGCGGAAACACTTTCCAAACTGGAAACTCATTTCATAATGTGGTCATGAGCATTGCATTGGACCGCGGCCTGTCGGTGCTGGAGCACCTGGCCCGCCACCCCCAGGGGTTGCCGATCACGCTGATTGCGTCGGAGCTGGACATCCCCCTGTCCGCCTGCCACCGCCTGCTGGCCGAGCTGCAGCGGCGCGACTATGTGCGCCAGGCCCGCAAGCAGGGTGACTATGTGCTGACCACCAAGGTGGTGTCGCTGGGGCTGGGTTTTTTGAGCAGCGCGGGCATCGTGGACATTGCCGAACCGGTGCTGGAGCGGCTGGCCGAGACCTCGGGCGAACTGGTGCGCCTGTCGATCGTGGACGAGGACCGCCTGACATGGGTGGCCAAGTCGCAGGGCATGCGCCAGGCCGGCCAGCGCTACGACCCCGACATGGGCCAGGACGTGCAGCTGTCATGCACCTCGTCGGGCCATGCCTGGCTGATGACCATGAGCGACGAGCGCGCACTGGAACTGGTGTCGCGCCAGGGCTTTGGTTCGCCCCAGCGCTTCGGGCCCCGGGCACCCACCACCATCAAGGGCCTGCTGGGCTTTCTGCACGCAGCGCGGGTGCGCGGGTGCGCGATGATCGACGAGGTGTTCGCGCCCGGCATGACGGCCATGGCCGCCCCGGTGATGCGCCGCAACGAGGTGATCGGTGTCATCAGCATCGCCGGCCCGCGCAACCGGCTGAGTCCGGACCGCATGCACGCGCTGGCCCCCGCACTGCTGGCCGCCGCTGCGCAGCTGGGCCCGGCCAGCAATGCGTCCAGCCTGTTTGGCAAGCCGCCACTGGGCAAGGGATGAGGCAGATGGTTCACGCCGATAATCCGGGGCAGTGACATCCATCTCTCCCGCGCCGCCGGCGTCCGGCACCCGCACCACCATCCTGCTGCTGTCCTGCGCCGCGTTTTTCAGCGGCGCAGCCTTGCGCGTGTGCGACTCGCTGCTGCCCCGCCTGGCGGCTGACTTCGGCCGCACACCGGGCCAGGCTGGACAAGTGATCATCAGTTTTGCGATTGCCTACGGGCTGATGCAGCTGTTGTTCGGCCCGCTGGGCGACCGCTACGGCAAGGCACGCATGGTGAGCCTGGCCACCGCCGGCTGCGCGCTGGGCGCCCTGGTGTCGGCGCTGGCGCCCAGTTTTGACGCGCTGGTGGCGCTGCGCATCGTGTGGGGCATGGCAGCCGCCGGCGTGATCCCGCTGTCCATGGCCTGGATCGGCGACACCGTGCCCTACGAACAGCGCCAGGCCACGCTGGCGCGGCTGCTGACCGGCACGCTGGGCGGCATGATGGCCGGCCAGCTGGCCGGCGGGCTGTTTGCCGATGCGCAGCCTGGATGGCGCGGCGCGTTCTTCACGCTGGCTGCAGGCTACAGCGTGGTGGCGGTACTGCTGGGCCTGCGCGTGCGCGGCCTGGCGGCGGCACCACCTTCGGCCGGCAGCCGCGCGTCGTTTGCGGCCCAGGTGTTCTCGGTGCTGCGCACACCCTGGGCCCGCGTCGTGCTGCTGGCCGTGCTGGCCGAGGGCGTGCTCATGCTCGGCCCCATGGCCTACCTGCCGGCCTACCTGCACACGCGGCACGGCTTCACGCTGTCGGCGGCGTCGGCGCTGATCGCGCTGTATGCGGTGGGGGGGCTGGTGTATTCGGTGCTGGCACGGCGCATCGTGCAGGGGCTGGGTGAGCGACGCATGGTTGCGACCGGCGGTTTCATCATGGGCGCCGGTTTTGTGGCCTGGTGGCTGTCCCCTGTGGGCTGGACGGCCGGGCCGGTGGCGCTGGCCGTGGGCTTTGGCACCTACCTGTTGCACAACACCCTGCAAACCCATGCCACGCAGATGGTGCCCGCCTCCCGCGGTACGGCGGTGGCCACTTTTGCGTTCTGCCTGTTCACCGGCCAGGCCATTGGCGTGAGCCTGGCCGGCTACGCCTGGGACCACCTGGACCCGGCGGTGCTGCTGGCCGTGCCGGCGCTGGGTCTGCAGCTGACCGGGTGGTGGTTTGCCCGCGCACTGCGCCGCCGCTGAATGCACAATCGCGGGGCTATGACCACAACAGCCCACACCCCTGCCGACGCCGCGCCCGCCCCCGAGCCCCTCACCCCCGAAGACTTTGACGCGCAGGACGCCGTGCTGGACGCACTGCGCGAGCACGACGAGGAGATCCCCCAGTGGGAGTTCTGCGAAGGCTTCATGGCTGCGCTGGTGTGCACCCGCCGCGAGATCAAGGCCGACGACTACTGGCCGGTGCTGCTGGGCGACACATTCAAGCCCATGCAGCACATGGAGTTCGTGCTGCGCTGGCGGCGGCGCTGGGCCGAGGTGGTGGCCGCGCTGGACGCACCGGTGCAAACCATGGACGACGAGCGCACCTACCACCCCGAGGTGCTGGACACCCGCGGCGCCATCCTGGCCCTGCCTGAAGACCAGCGCGACGCCGGCACACCCGGGCTGGCCACCCTGCCCTCGTTTGCGCAGGTGTGGGCGCTGGGTTTCATGTTTGCAGTGGAAAACTGGCCCGACGACTGGCAGCCCCCGCGCGATGCGGATGCGGCAAAGATGCTGGACGAATCACTGGGCGCGATCGTGGCCCTGACCGAGGACGACACCGGCACACCCGCCATGTCCATGTACGCCGAGGACGGCCCGCCCAGCGTCAGCCAGGACCGGGTGGACGATTTCGGCAGCGCAATCTGGGCGGTGTACGACCTGCGCCAGCTGTGGAAGAGCCTGGGCCCGCGCGTGGAGCAGGTCCGCAAGGCGGACGAACCCGGCCGCAACGATCCCTGCCCCTGTGGCAGCGGCAAGAAATACAAGAAGTGCCACGGAGCCTGAGCGGTGGCCGGAAGCTACGCTGACGACCCGTGGCTGGACCGCTGGCGGACGCTGCTGCGTGAAGCCACCCACCACGCCGCACGGCCGGTGCTGGAGCTGGGCTGTGACAGCGGGATCGACACCTGCTGGCTGCTGGAGCAGGGCTTTGCCGACACGGCGCCCGACATTGCCCACAACGCGCTGCTTCTTGGGCGCCAGGTGGCGCCCGCCGCCGGTCATGTGCTGCACGACCTGCGCACGCCGATGCCGTTCGCGGACGGTGCATTTGGCGCTGTGATTGCCAGCCTGTGCCTGCACTACTTTCCGTGGCAGGTGACCCTGGATGCGGTGGCCGGCATCCGCCGCGTCACGGCACCGGGTGGTGTTTTGCTGTGCCGGCTGAACTCCACCGCCGATGTGCACCACGGCGCGACGGGTCACGAGGAGATCGAGCCCGGCTATTACCGCGTGAACGCGCGCTATGCCGAATGCAAGCGCTTTTTCGACCAGGCATCGGTCGAGGCGCTGTTCGCGCGGGGCTGGGAAGTCCTGAACCTGCAGGAACTCACCAACCACCGCTACGAACAACCCAAGGTCGCCTGGGAGGCGGCGCTGCGGGCTATTTGACCATCCCCGGCAGCCACAGCGACAGCGCCGGGAACGCGCACAGGATCACCAGGCGCACCACGTCCACCGCAATGAAGGGCATGGTGCCGCGGTAGATGCCCGTGAGCGTGATGTCCCGTGCGATCGAGTTGATGACGAACACGTTGATGCCCACCGGCGGGCAGATCATGCCGAAGGTCACGGCCATGACGATGATCACACCGAACCACACCGGGTCAAAGCCCAGCTGCATCATGGCCGGATAGACGATGGGCACGGTCAGCAGGATCATGGCCAGCTCGTCCATGATGGCGCCCAGGATGAAATAGCCCACCATCACCAGCGCCAGCACGCCGTAGGCGCCGATGGGCAGGTGCACCAGAAAATCCACCGCCTTCTGCGTGAACTGGGTAATGGTCAGGAAATAGCCGAACAGGAACGCGCCGATCACGATCATCATGATGGCCGACGACACCCGCAGCGTGTCGATCAGCGCAGCCTTGATTTCAGCCGGTCCAAGCCGGCGGCGCAGCACACCGATCACCAGCGTGCCGAACGCGCCCATGCCGGCGGCTTCTTCCACGGTGAACAACCCGCCGTAGATGCCCCCCAGCACAAAGCCGAACAGCAGCAGCGTGGCCCACAGGTCGCGCAGGGACAGCAAGCGCTCGGACCAGGTGTGCACCTCGCCGCGCGGCAGCATGTCCGGACGGCGCCAGGCAATCAGTTGCACCACCAGGAAATAGAAGGTGATGGCCATGAGGCCGGGGATCACGCCGGCGGCGAACAGCTTCTTGATGTCGGTCTCGGTCATGATGCCGTACAGCACGAAGATGACCGACGGCGGGATCATGATGCCCAGCGTGCCGCCGGCGGCGATCAAACCGGCCGACAGGCCGGGGTGGTAACCGGCGCGGCGCATCTCGGGCAGCGCCACCTGCGACATGGTGGCCGCCGTGGCCACTGACGAACCGTTGATGGCGGCAAAGCCGCCGCAGGCCGCCACCGAGGCCATGGCCAGGCCGCCACGCAGGTGGCCCAGCCAGGCCCGGCCGGCAGCGAACAGCTCGCGGCTCATGCCCGACTTGGATGCAAAGGCCCCCATCAGGATGAACATCGGAATGACGCTGAGGTTGTAGTCCGTCACCACCGACAGCGGCACGTTGGCCAGCAGGTTCAGCCCCGGCTTGATGCCCGACAGCAGCGCAAACCAGCCCACCCCCGCAATGCCCATGGCAATGCCGATGGGCACGCGCAGCGCCATCAGCGCGAACATGCCCACAAAGCCCAGCAGGGCGACCAGGTCACGATCCATGCGCGTCCCCGGTTTCATTCAGGGACTCGGCCCGGCCCTGCCACAGCTGCACGATGCGCACCAGTGCCAGCACGGCCGCCACGCCCGCGCCGACCGCCGCCACCGCATAGAACCACACCAGCGGCATGCGAAGGTCCATGGTGCCCTGGGTACCGGTGCCCGCCACCTTGACCCAGACCATGTATGCCAGCGGCGCCAGGAAGGCCAGGGTGACCGTGGTGGCGGCGATGTCCAGCCAGCGCCGCCCGGCGGGCTTCAGGTGCTCCCACACGATGTCCACGCAGATGTGGCTGCCGTAGTAGGTGGCCAGTGCCACGCCCCAGAACAGCGCAATGCCCTGCAGCATGCGCGAACCGTCAAACCAGTCGGGAATGGACAGGCTGAACAGGTCGCGCAGGATCACATTGCCAGCCGTCAGCAGCGCGATGGCCAGCAGGAAAAAAGCGGCCACCGTCTCGGTGGCCGAAAGGAGGCGTTTCATCAGAGGGGCTTTTCAGTCAGCGTGTCAGTCCTTGCGCGCGGCCAGCTCTTTGCGCAGGTCGTCCAGCGCCTGCTTGCCGTTCACACCCACCTTGTCGGCACTGGCCGTCCAGGTGGCGTACAGCGGCTCGGCGGCCTTCTTCCAGGCGTCCAGCTGGGCGGGCGTGAGCTTGACGATGGTGTGGCCCGCGGTTTTTTCCAGCTTGCCCTGACCGGAGTCTTCGTCGTCACCCCAGGCGGCGCCCACCTTGCCGGCCCACTCGTTGTTGCAGTGGTCGTCGATCACCTTCTTCTGGCCGGCGGCCAGCTTGTCGTACCAGCCCTTGTTCATCACCCAGACGAAGTTGGACGCATACAGGCGCATGTCGGTGTGGAACTTGGTCGCCTTGTCGATGCCGAAAGTGATGATCGAACCCCAGGGGAACGACAGCGCATCGGCCACGCCTTTTTCCAGCGCATCGCGTGCCTCGGGCGCCGACACCTGCACGTTGGTGCCGCCCAGCAGGCTCATGAAGGCTGCGTTGGTGCCGTTGGACGAACGCATCTTCATGCCCTTGATCTGGCCGGGCTCGGTGATGGGCTTCTTGGAATGCAGCGTGCCCACATGCAGGTGGGTGAAGCACAGCTTGACGTCCTTCATTTCATTGACGGCGTACTTGCGGTACCAGCCGTCCAGCGCGGCCGAGCCCGGGCCGGGCTTGTTGATCAGGAAAGGCAGTTCGCCCACGGCAATCATCGGGAAACGGCCAGCCTGGTAGCCGGGGTTCACCCAGGTCATGTCGGCGATGCCGTCGCGCGCCATGTCGTAATGGTCGGCGGCCTTGCCCAGCTGTTGCGCAGGGAAGAAGGCGATCTTGATGGAGCCCTTGGAGGCGGCCTCCACCGATTTGGCCCAGGGCTCGAAACCGGTCTTGGCCAGCGGGTGGGTGCCGGGCAGCCAGTGGGCGAACTTCAGCTCCACAGGCTTGTCCTGGGCCTGAGCGCCCAGGGCGAAGGCGGCCAGCGCCGCGGCGGCGGCCACACGGAAGGTCAGGTTCAGCTTGCGCATGCAATGTCTCCTTTGGTTATGAAAAGTAATCATCTTGGATTTCGGGGTGCCAGGGTGATGGTGTTTTCCCTCTGCTACGCCGAAGGCCTGGCAGCCCAGAACACCGGCTGCCCGGCCGCGCTTTTCTGGTGCGCGGCATTGAGACGGCCCTCCGGATCAGCCAGGGTGGCTTTCAGCGCCGACTGCAGCTCGGCCGCGGCAGTGGCCACATCCAGCCGGCCTGCCAGCGCCGGCGCCACCAGCGTGGTCCACAGCCGCGCATAGTTTTGCCGGCCCCGCACCTGGGTGTCGCCATAGCCCTTGAGCACCTGCGGCAGGCCCGCCATGGCCAGCGCCAGCGCGGGCGACAGGGGCAGCACCTGCTGCATGGCACCCAGCCAGGCCGCAAGGGCCTCGTGTTCCTGCGCATAGCGCAGCGAGCGCGGACGCAGCGGCCGCAGCCGCGCCAGGAAGCGAAGCATCAGGTAACCCCACAGGCTGGTCGAGCGGATGTGCAGTCCCGTGTGCTTGCCCATCCAGCCGCGCCTGTGCGCCAGCGCCAGCAGGCGCGCGCCCACGGCACGCGGCAGCACGGCGGCCACTTCGTCGATGCCGGGCTTGAAATGCTCGGTAATGCGCACGATGTCACCACTGGCGGCCTGAGCCTCGGCGCGCACGCGGGCGTAGCGGCTGCGCCGGGTCTTGAGGTCGGCCACACGGATCACGTCTTCGAAGCACATCCACAGCGCCAGCTGCCGCACGGCCTCTTCCAGCGCCGCGGCCGATGCCGCAGGTGCGGCTGCCGACAGCGCGGCCACATGGGCCAGGTACTGCTGCGCGTAAGCCTCGTCCTGGTAATCGCGGCAGCGGTCCGCGCCATGCGCGCCCAGCGCCTGCACGGCCTGCGGCACGGCAGTCGGGGAGGCGGCCGTGGTTGGCCTGGACGCCGCCTCAAACGCCGCAGCGAACCCCGCCAGGCTGGCCTGCACGCCCTTGCCGGATTCGCGGATCACCGCCTCGCAGGTTTCACGCGGCCAGGGCAGCACGCCGGCACCTGCCAGCGCGCCAAACATCACGGCCGACACCACGGTGCCGGCCTGCACGGTCATGGCGTCCATGTCGAACAGCACGGCGCGTTGTGCCAGAGCCTGCGCCGCGCCCTGCAGGCGCTGCGGGTCCTGGCGGCCGTCGGCCATGTGCATCTTTTCGACGGTGGTGTACACGCGATGGGTCGATGCGATCAGCGTGGTGCGGCCGTTGACAAAGCCGCGCTCGACCATGCGCGCGGCCTCCAGCATTTCGCTGGCCACGACCACGTCAACGCAGCCCGGCACGGGCGTGAGCGCGAAGACAGGCTGGGCCGCGCCCGCCGGCAGCGGCTCGCGCAGCAGCTCGACGTAGTAGCTGGTGGCGCCGGTGCGCTGGGCCACGCCGGGCACCGACGTGGCCTGCACGGGCAGGCCGCTTTCCAGTGCGCATTGCACCAGCCAGTCGGCCAGCACGCCGCCGCCTTCACCGCCCAGGGCGGCCACGAGGATGCAATAGGGAGTCTGGTGCGAGGTGTTCATGCGGGCTGCAGCAGTCCGATAAAGAAGCGGTTGAACCGGTCGGTCAGGCGGTCCCAGGCACTGGGGTGCGTGACGATTTCGATCTTGTGGAAGCTCGGGCACAGCACCGCGGCGTCGGCCACCTCGCCGCACAGGCCGCAGCCCACGCAGCCGTTGGTGACATGGGCCACCGGCTCGCGCTTGAGCGGATCGGTGGACGGCTTGACGGTCAGCGTCGGGCACCCGGACAGGCGGATGCACGAATGGTCGCCCGTGCAGGTGTCTTCGTCCACGCCGTAGCGCGTGCGCACGGTGCGGCGGCCCTCCTTCAGCATGCGCGCCCGGATGGGCTTGAGGCGCCGCTGGCGCTCCAGCTGGCATTCGCCTTCGGCGATCACGACCTTCAGCCCCTTGAACGGGGATTCGATCGCTTCCTTGAGCACATCGCGCACCCGGCTCACACGGTAGTTGTGCACGGTCTTGAGCCACTTCACGCCCATGCCCTTGAGCGTGTTCTCGATGGTCATTTCGTCGCCCGTGGCGCTGGAGCCTTCGGCCACGCGCTTGGCCTCTGACGCGGGCGTGGAGATCGTCTCCTGCGTGCCGGTGGCCGACGTGTAGCCGTTCTTCATGATCACCAGCACGCCGTCGCCCTGGTTCAGCAGGGCCGACGACACACCCGACAGCAGGCCGTTGTGCCAGAAGCCACCGTCACCCATGATCGCCACGGGCCGCCGGGCGGAGAAGTTCTTCACCGCCGCGCTGGACGCCATGCTCATGCCGTAGCCGAGGATGGAGTTGCCGAATGAGAACGGCTCGAAGGTCGCGAACGAATGACAGCCAATGTCGGTGCTGATGTGCAGCTTGCCGGTTTCGCGCTCCACGAGCTTGAGGGCCGCAAACACCGGCCGCTCGGGACAGCCGGTGCAGAAGTTGGGTGGGCGCGGCGGCACCATGCCGCCCAGCTCCGCCATGGCGCGGGTGCGGACCTCCGCCAGGGCGCCGGCATAGCCGGTACCCGGCGTGCTGTCGATGGCCGGCACGTGCTGCTCCACGAACGACACCAGCCCCTTGAGGATCACCTCGGCCGTGTATTCACCGCCCATCATGAGCAGGTCCTTGCCGTGCAGGCGGGTGGGCAGGTCGGCGCGGCGCAGCAACGTGGCGATGTCCTGCTCGATGAACTCGGGCTGGCCCTCCTCGATCACCAGCACGGCGCGTTTGCCGGCGCAGAACCGCTCGATCTGCTGCGGCACCAGCGGGTACACCACGTTCAGCACCATCATCGGCACGTCGGTGTTGCCGGTGCTGTCCGCCAGGCCCATCTGCTGGAGCGCGCGGATCGCGGTGTTGTACAGGCCGCCCTGCACGATCAGGCCCACGTCGGCATGCCGCCCGGCAAAGAATTCGTTCAGGCCCTGTTCGTCGATGAACTTGCGGGCCGCCGGCATGCGCACGTCGTACTTGAGCTTTTCGTGCCGGAAGGTGGCCGGCGGATGCGACAGCCGGTCGTAGCTGAACGACGCCGCCTGCTGCTGCAGCTGGCGGCTGGAGATGGCCGGTGCGATGTTGTCGCTGGCGGAAAAGCTGCCGCGCACGTGGCAGGTGCGGATGCGCAGTTCCATCATGACCGGCGTGTTGGACGCCTCGGACAGCTCGAAGCCCTTTTCCACCATGCGCACGATGGTCGGCAGGTTGGGCCGAGGATCCATGAGCCACAGCGCCGACTTGAGCGCAAACGCATGCGTGCGCTCCTGGATCACGCTGGCGCCTTCGCCGTAGTCTTCGCCCACCACGATCAGTGCGCCGCCCATGACGCCAGGCGACGCCAGGTTGCTCAGGGCGTCGGACGCCACGTTGGTGCCCACCACGGACTTCCAGGTCACGGCGCCGCGCACCGGGTACATGATGGATGCTGCCAGCATGGCGGCCGCCGAGCTTTCGTTGGTGCAGGCCTCCACATGGACACCCAGCTCGTCCAGGTAGTCACGCGACTGAACCATCACGTCCAGCAGGTGCGAGATCGGCGAGCCCTGGTAGCCGCCGACGTAGGTCACGCCCGACTGCAGCAGCGCCTTGGTCACGGCCAGGATGCCTTCGCCATGGAAAGTCTGGCCGGCGCCCAGCTTCAGTGCCTGGATTTCATCGTGGAATGAGCGCTCCAAGAGCGTGTCTCCTTTTGGTTTGCAGCCCGTCAATCTAGGCAGGCTGATCCCATTTGTCGAATGGATTGTTTTTATGCAGACCATTCACGAGATGGATAATCAGGGCAGACCCTGATCCCTCATTCCACCCTGTGAACTTCACGCCATGAACTTCCGACAGCTCGACCTGAACCTGCTGCGCGTGCTGGCCGCCATCCACCGCACCGGTTCGGTCACGCAGGCAGGCCGGGCCCTGTCCCTGTCGCAACCGGCCACCAGCAACGCGCTGGCGCGGCTGCGCGACTATTTCGCCGACGACCTGTTCGTGCGTTCACCCGCAGGCCTGAAGCCCACACGCCTGTGCGAACGTGTGGCGCCCGACGTGGCCGCCTGGCTGCAGGCGCTGGAGGCCATGGTGACCGGCCGGGAGGACTTCGACCCCGAGCGCAGCGACATGCACTGGCGCCTGTCGCTGTCGGACCTGGGCGAGATGATGTTCCTGGCGCCGCTGGCCGGCGCCCTGCGCACCCATGCCCCGCGAACGCGGCTGTCCAATGTGTCGGTGGCAGCGGCCGACGTGCCAGCCGCGCTGGAGGCGCGCGACATTGATTTCGCCATCGGCATCCTGCAGCCGCGCCACCGCGGCGTGCGTTCGGAACTGCTGTTTCGCGAGCAGTACGTGGCCATGACGTCGTCGTCCTGGCGGCCGCCCTCCGGTCGCACGGGTGCCACGCTGACCATGCAGCAGCTGGCGGCGTCCTCGCTGGTGGTGGCTTCGCCCACAGCCACATTCCACAGCAGCGTGGAGCAGATGCTGGTGCGGCTGAAGCTGGCCGGCCGCGTGGCCGTGCGTGCACGCCACTTCGGCGCCATGCCCGACCTGGCGTTGAACACCGACCTGCTCACCATCGTGCCCCAGATGTATGCCGCCAACCTGGTGCAGCGGCATGACCTGCGGGTGTGGAACCTGCCGCGCGCGGCGGCACCGGCCTACGAGGTGCGGCTGGTGTGGCATGCCAGCACGGCGCAGGACCCGGCGCAGCAGTGGATCCGGGCCCAGGTGCATGCGCTGTTCGGACGCGGCGCCCAGGGGTTGGCTACCATGCTGGCATGACCCAGGATCTTTTTCGCACCGACGCCTACCTGCAGGAATGCACCGCCACCGTGACCGCCCTGACTGCGCAGGGCATCGTGCTGGACCGCACCGTTTTCTATCCGCTGGGTGGCGGACAGGCGGGTGACACCGGCGAGCTGCTGCTGGCCGGAGGCGCCCGGATCGCCATTGCCGACACCCGCAAGGCCAAGGACGAACAGGGACAGCCCACGGCGGACATCGTGCATGTGCCGGCGCCGGGACAGGAAACCGTGCTGGCCGCGTTGCAGGCTGGCGACAAGGTGACGGCCCGTATCGACTGGGACCGCCGCCACAAGCTCATGCGCTTTCACACCGCCACGCACCTGCTGTGCCGCGTGGTGCCCCAGCTGGTCAACGGCTGTTCCATCACGCCCGAATACGCACGCATGGACTTCAACATGACCGACCCGCTGGACAAGGACGCGCTGACCCGGGGCATCGCCGCCCTGGTGGCCGCGGCCCATCCGGTCACCGTGGGCAGCATCACCGACGCCGAGCTGGACGCCAACCCGGCCCTGGTCAAAAGCATGAGCGTGAGCCCGCCGCGCGGCAGCGGCGTGGTGCGCACGATCAGGATTGGCGACGCCGCCGATGCAGTGGACCTGCAGCCCTGCGGCGGCACCCATGTGGCCAACACCCGCGAGATCGGCACAGTCGTAGTTACCAAAATCGAGAAGAAAAGCGCAACCACCCGGCGCGTGGTGCTGGGCTTTGCCTGACAGCGCCAGCCCTCGCGTGGAACTTCAGGCCGCCAAAAGGCTCGCACACCTGGCATGAAATTGCCCCATTTCGCCACCGCCCTTGTCGCGGCCTTCGCCGAGCTGTCAGTCGCCCAGGCCCAGACCCCGACAAATTCCACGGCGAAGTCAGTGGTCACCACCGACCAGGTCCGCGCCGAACTGATGGCCCACGCGCCAGAAGGCGTCGAGCCCGGCAAGCCGGTCTGGGTCGGCCTGCAGATCACCCACAAGCCCGAATGGCATACATACTGGAAGAATTCCGGCGATTCGGGCCTGCCCACGGTGCTGGACTGGACGCTGCCCGCAGGAGTGATCGCGGGCGACATTGCCTGGCCCACCCCCAAAAAAATCCCCATCGGCACACTGGCCAACTACGGCTACGAAAACACCGTTCTGCTGCCGGTGCCGCTGACCATCACACCCCAGTTCAAGCCAGGCCTGCTGTCGGGCGAGCTGGACATCAAGCTCAAGGCCGCCTGGCTGGTCTGCAAGAAGGAATGCATCCCCGAAGAGGGTGAATTCACCCTCAAGCTGCCGGTCAAAAGCACCACGGCCCTGAACGGCGCCGCATTTGACGCCGCCTTCAAGGCCCAGCCTCGCCCGCTCATGGGCAACACCGGCATCGTGCCCGACAGCCAGGTACAGATCGACGGCAACGCCATCCGGCTCACCGTGCAGAACCTGCCCGTGTCGCTGCGTGGCAAGACGCTGGACGTGTTCCCCGAAACACCCGAAGTGATCGAAACCGCCGCCACGCCCACCCAGGGCTGGAAAGGCGCCGTCTGGACGGCCAGCCTGCCGCTATCGGCCCAGCGCAGCAACAGCCCGTCGGTCATGCCCTTTGTGCTGGCCGCCAGTGGCGAGTCGTACCGGGCCGAGCTGAAAGTGCTGGGCACCTGGCCCGCGGTGGCCGCGGCCGCCACTGTTTCGCCCGCGCTGGATGCAGCGCTGAAGGCCAACGCGGCGCAGTCCCCTGGTGCGCCCTCATTGACCCTGGCCGCCGCCTTGCTGGGCGCATTGATCGGCGGGCTGATACTGAACCTCATGCCCTGCGTGTTCCCGGTGCTGGCGATCAAGGTGGTGGGCTTCACTCGCCATGCCGAAGACACCCGCGCCCACCGGCGTGCCGGTGTGGCCTACACCGCCGGGGTGATCGTGTCGTTCATGGCGCTGGGCGCGCTGATGCTGGGCCTGCGCGCGGCGGGCGAGTCGATCGGCTGGGGCTTCCAGCTGCAGTCGCCGGCCGTGGTGGCGGCGCTGGCGGCGCTGTTCACCATCATCGGGCTGAACCTGGCGGGTGTATTCGAGTTCGGCAGCCTGCTGCCGTCCGGCGTGGCGTCGCTGCAGGCCAGGAACCCCACGCTGGATGCGTTCCTGTCGGGCGTGCTGGCCGTGGCTGTGGCCTCGCCCTGCACGGCGCCGTTCATGGGTGCATCGCTCGGCTTTGCCGTGGGCCTGCCGGCTGCACAGGCGCTGGCCGTGTTCGCGGCCATTGGCGCAGGCATGGCCCTGCCGTACCTGCTGGCCAGCTGGGTGCCGGCCGTGGCGCGAGCGCTGCCGCGCCCCGGCGCGTGGATGGACACATTCCGCAGGTTCATGGCGTTTCCCATGTTTGCCACCGTGGCCTGGCTGGTCTGGGTGCTGGGCCAGCAAAGCGGCATTGACGGCGCGGGTGCGCTGCTGGCGCTGCTGGTGGCGCTGAGCATGGTGGTGTGGGCGCTGGCGCTGCAGGGCCCTGCGCGCCTGGCCGCCGGCGTGGTGTCGGCGCTGCTGCTGGGCGCGCTGGCCTGGGGCACGGGCAGCTACATCACGCAGGGCCAGGCCGGCGCTGTCACGACGGCCGCCGATGCGCGCTGGCAACCCTGGGAAGCGGGCAAGGTAGAGCAGATCGTGGACACGGGCCGGCCGGTGTTCGTGGACTTCACCGCCGCCTGGTGCGTCACCTGCCAGTACAACAAGAAGACCACGCTGGCACGCGGGGATGTGCTTGCCGATCTGGCGGCCAAAAACGTAGCATTGCTGCGCGCCGACTGGACCCGGCGCGACCCGGCCATCACCGCCGCGCTGGCCCAGCTGGGGCGCAATGGCGTGCCGGTCTATGTGTTCTACAAGAAAGGCAGCCCGCCCGTGGTGCTGTCCGAGGTTCTGGGGGTGGAGGAAGTCCGTTCGGTCATCGCGAAACTTTGAATCGCCCAATTTCCAGGAGTCATCCATGCTGCGACGTACCCTGATTGCCCTGTCCGCCCTGGCCTGCGCAACGCTCGCCCAGGCCGCTGCCACCGTCGGCCAGCCCGCGCCCGATTTCACCCTGAAGGACACCAGCGGCAAGACCGTCAGGCTGTCCGATTTCAAGGGCAGGCACGTGGTGCTGGAATGGACCAACCCCGGCTGCCCGTTTGTGCAGAAGCACTACAACAGCGGCAACATGCCCGCCACACAGAAAGACGCCACGGGCAAGGGCGTGGTGTGGCTGGCCATCAACAGCACCGAAAAGGCCAGCCGCGATTACCTGGAACCCGCCAAACTGGTCGCCTGGAAGCAGGAGCGCAAGTCCGCGCCCAGCGCCATCCTGATGGACGAAGAAGGCACGGTGGGCAAGGCCTATGGCGCGCGCACCACGCCGCACATGTACATCGTCAGCCCGCAGGGCCAGCTGATCTATGCGGGCGGCATCGACAGCATCGCGTCGGCCAGCCAGGACGACATCCCCAGGGCTGTCAACTACGTGAAGGCCGGGGTGGCCGAGGCGCTGGCGGGCAAGCCCCTGTCGGCCAGCAACACCCGCCCCTACGGCTGCAGCATCAAGTACAAGTCCTGAAGCGCCGCCGCCGGGGCCTGCGTACACTGTACGCATGAGCACTGTCAGCGAACTGCGCCGCATCCTCGGCACCTGCAAAACCATTGCGGTCGTGGGCCTGTCGCCACAATGGCACAGGCCCAGTTTTTTTGCGGCCAAGTACATGCAGGCGCACGGCTACCGCATCGTGCCGGTCAACCCGGGCGCCACCGAGATCCTGGGTGAGCGCTGCTACCCCAGTGTGACCGCCGCTGCCGGGCACCACACCATCGACATGGTGGACTGCTTTCGCAAAAGTGCCGACATTCCCCCGATCGCCGACGAAGCCATTGCCATCGGCGCCAAGTGCCTGTGGATGCAGCTGGGCGTTGTGCATGAGGCGGCAGCCCGAAAGGCCCGCGACGCCGGGCTGGACGTGGTGATGGACCGCTGCGTGAAGATCGAACATGCGCGGCTGTTTGGCGGCCTGGGGTGGTTCGGGGTGAACACCCGTGTGATTTCTTCGCGGCGGCCGCAACAGCTGCCCTACTGACCATGAACCAGGACAGAGACTACGGCTTCGGCACCCGGGCCATCCACGCCGGCGCCACCCCCGACCCGGTCACGGGTGCCCGGGCCACCCCTATCCACCAGACCACCAGCTTTGTGTTTGACAGCGCCGAGCATGCCGCCAGCCTGTTCAACCTGCAGACCTTCGGCAACGTGTACAGCCGCATCAGCAACCCGACGGTGGCGGTGCTGGAAGAACGCGTGGCCTCGCTGGAGGGCGGGCGCGCCGCGCTGGCCTGCGCCACCGGCATGGCCGCGCAGATGACGGCGCTGCTGGCCATCCTGAAGGCGGGCGACCACATCGTGGCCGCGTCCACGCTGTACGGCGGCACCGTGGGACAGCTGGGCGTGGGCTTTTCGCGCCTGGGCATCGAGACCACGTTTGTGGACCCGGCCGACCCTGACAACTTCCGCCGTGCGATCCGGCCCAACACGCGTGCGGTGTATGGCGAAACCCTGGGCAACCCGCTGGTCAACGTGTTCGACATCGAGCCCGAGGCCGCCATCGCGCATGAACACGGCC
>CAZUJD010000040.1:0-12324 GCA_964620025.1 uncultured Ramlibacter sp.
GGTACTGGCGGCAGCTCGGGGTCATCCGGCACTGGCGGCAGCTCAGGTACAACTGGCACCGGCGTGGCTGATGGCTCCGGTGTGGGCTCTGGCGGCACAGGCGTCAGTGGCGGCACGGGTGTGGCCGGCGGTGTGGGCTCCGGCGGCACGGGCATCAGCGGCGACGGAGGCGTGGGTTCCGGTGGCACCGGCGTCACGGCCGACGCCGCCGTCGGCATTGGTTCGGTGGACGGTTTTGGCAGCATCATCGTCAATGGCGTCCGCCATGAAATCGGCAGTGCCACCCTCACGCTGTCGGACGCCACCAGCCTCCAGTTGGGCGTCACGGTCCGGGTGTCCGGCACGGTCAGTGCAGACCTGTCGGGCGGCACGGCAACCAGCGTGGTGTCGGCGGCCGACATGCGTGGTGTCGCATCAGCACTGAATGCAGCGTCGTTGACCTTCAATGTCATGGGGCAAACCATCTCCGCCGACGATGCCACGATCTTCAGTGGCGTGTCCTCCCTGTCTTCGCTGGCCAATGGCGATGTCGTTCAGATCTACGGCTTGCCGGGTAGCGCAGGTGAACTGCGCGCCACACGCGTTGAAAAGCTGGCCGCTGCCGGAAGCCGGGTGGTGAGCGGACCGGTCCAGAACCTTGACAGCGCTGCCCGAACGTTCCGCCTCGGAGCGGTCACGGTGCAGTACACGCCGTCCGGGCTGGCTTCATCGCTGACGCTGGCCAACGGCATGGTGGTGCGGGTGATTGCGGCCGGTGAACCTGTGGGAGGGGTGCTCACCGCCACGCAGGTGCAAAACTGGTACAGCCTGCCAACCACCGCCGGCGCAGTGGTCAACCTCACCGGCATAGTGACGGACTACAGCGGTCTGGCGTCTTTCAGGCTGCAGGGGGTGGCCGTGAACGCCTCTGGCGCCCAGGTCACCGGCGGACCGTCGTCCAGCATCGGCAATGGCGTCAAGGTCGAGGTCAGCGGCACCATGTCCGGTGGCGTGTTCGTGGCCACCAAGCTGCGGATCCGCTACGTGCCCGGTACCGGCGGGCCCGTGTCATTCAGCGCCACAGGGAACATCGCACAGTTTGCTTCGTCGTCGAATTTCCGCGTGCAGGGGCAGGTGGTCAATGCCAGCGGCGCCGGTGTGGTGTTCACCGGCGGCGTGGTCGGTGACCTGGCAAACGGCCGGCGGGTCACCGTGCTGGGCTCGCAGGTGGTGGGTGGCGTGCTGATTGCCCAATCGGTCACGTTCAACTGAACGCCAGCCGCTGCACTGTCCAGTAAACGGCCAGCGCCAGCAGCGCCCACGAACCGCCACGCACCACGACCCTGTCGTAAAGAGCCCAGCGCGCCAGCAGCAGGTGCAAAACGCACCAGGCAGCCACGCCCACCAGCTGGCCCGCTTCCACCCCGAGGTTGAAACCCGCCAGCGCCCACGGCAGCAGCGGCCCGCTGACGCCGGCCTCGCGCATGATGCTGGAAAAGCCCAACCCGTGGACCAGGCCAAAGCCCAGCGCCAGCACATCAGCGCGCACCCAGCGCACCGGGTACAGGTTGAGCAGCGCAGAAATGCCGATGGTCACCGCTATGGCCGGCTCCACCCAGGCCGGTGAGGTGATGAGCCCCAACGTGGCCAGCACCAGTGTGACTGAATGCCCCACGGTGAAACCTGTGACGGTGGTGACAAGAGCCGCCAGGCCCGGGCGCTGCGGGCCCACACCTTGCTCGCGCCGTCCCAGCATGACGGGCAGCAACAGGGCCAGCAGGAACGCAAGGTGGTCATAGCCCGTGGCGATGTGGTGCACGCCCTCGGGCAGAAAGTGCGCCAGGATGGCCGGGCCGGTCTGCGGCAACGCTTGTGCCGCGCCACTGTTGTCCACGCCGCGCAACGCAACGCCTGAGCGGCCCTGGGGCGCCAGCACGGCTGCCACGGGCTGGCCGTCCAGCGTACCGCCCATGAGCAAACGGTGCGTCGGATCCAGGTCTCTCATGAGCTGGTAATCCATCGCCAGCGATTTGCCGGCGGCGCAGTCAAGTCGCGCCGCCAACCGCACATAGACGCCGTCCGCCCGCTGCTCCAGCGACTCATAAGCCCACGCTGGTTGCATGACCTGGGCATCGCAGCGCACGGCGATGCCCTGCGCCGCCCAGGCGGCGATCTGCGCCATCCCCAGGCGCAGCTCGCCCCAGGTCATCTCGCGGTTGTTGTCGGCGTCCAATGCGGGCAGCGCGGCGTCCAGATCCTTGATGGCCAGCGACAGCTGCAGGGTCACCGCGCCCGAGGGCACGCCGCCTCCCAGCAGGGCGTAGGCATCGCTGGCCTTGTGCGCATGCGCCGGGGCCAGGCCCGCAACCATCACCAGCAGCCCCGCAACCAGCGCGCGGTGCCACACCACTGCGTGCGCCAACAGGTTCTTCATGGCGCGCCCGCCGCGCGCCCCAGCCGCGCGTCGCGCAGTCCGGTGGCCGCCAGCGCATCTTTCAATCGCGCCAGCTCGGCGGGCTGCTGCGCCTGTTCAGCACTGCGCAGGGCCAGCCACCAGTCCAGTGGTTCCTTTTGCAGGGTCAGGTTGAGCTGCGCAGCGGCCAGTGCCGCTGCGCCATCACCCTCCAGCCAAAGCGCGGCCATGGCGCGTTCGCGGGCATGGGTGGCAGGGTCGTCGCCACGGGCGTCCAGCGCGGCAAAGCGCTCGCGCAGTTCTGTGGCCAGTGCCTGCCAGCGCGGCGCGTTCATGGCTTTGAGCGCACGGGCGCGCCGCAGCAGCACGGCGTCGCTGGCAGGCTGGCCCTCCAGCCGCTTCAACGCCGCAACAGCCTTGCCGGTTCGCAGCAACAGGTCGGCTTCGGCCAGCACGGTGTAGCCGTCAGGCACCAGCGCCAGGCTGGCCTGGTAGGCGGCCAGGGCCGGCGCATCGCGCCCTGCGCGTTCTTCGCTCTC
Organism: uncultured Ramlibacter sp.; assembly: GCA_964620025.1. Lineage (GTDB taxonomy): Bacteria > Pseudomonadota > Gammaproteobacteria > Burkholderiales > Burkholderiaceae_C > RAM1. The sequence continues at coordinate 2,932 of CAZUJD010000040.1, forward strand.
GGCCAGCAGCGACAGGAGCCATGCACGCATGGAGGGGTCAGGCACCCGCAATGCCAGTGCCTGCAGGCCACGCCTTGCTTCGTCGTGGCGCCCCTGCAGGGAGGTGGTCTCCAGCTCGCAGGCCGCTGCATGCAGGGCAGCGCCGGCGCTGGCCACCTGGCGGCAAGCCAACAGGGCCTGGGTGTAACGGCCCGCAACACGTTCCAGCGTGGCCAGCGTGAGCCAGCCTTGCGCCTGGGATGGATCACGTTTGAGCACAGTCTCCAGGGTTGCACGTGCCGCAGCAAATTCATGGCGGCCCTGCTGCACTGTCGCCTGCAGCACGCCCAGCGCGGGGGGGGCGTCGGGCTTGTCCCACCACGGCGCCAGCACGCCCTGTGCCCGGCCCAGGTAGCGTGGATCTGCTGTTTCGCGCGCCTGGGTGATGGCAATCTGCGCGGCCCGCTGTGCCGCCTGCACCGCAGCCTGGGACGTGGCCGCCACCGGGACCGGCACAAAGACAGGTGTGCGCGGCCCCAGGGTCTGCACCACCTGCGCATCGCCTGCAGGCATCAGGTCACGCCCTGCGCCGTGGGCCGCCATCGCGACAGCGCCAGCCAGCGCGATGACGGCGTGCAGCCAACGCATCATTCAGATGGCGTCGGGTTCATCGGTTTCGCTGGTGGCCAGGGTGGCTTCTCCCACCACCAGCGGCTCGGCCGTGTTTTCAGCGGTACTGGCCACGCCATTGACAAAAGCAAAGGCGCCGGCCGAACTGGTGCTGGCCGACACGGGTATGTCGGACCCGCTGGCCACCGGGTCCGCCGGCGTGCTGCTGCCGCCGCCACCACCCCCGCAGGCAGCCAGCAGCGCAGCGCCTGCGCCCAGCACCCAGAAACGGTTTATCACAAGCGTTTTCTTCATGGTGTTGCTCCTTGCGTACAGCCGCTTACTGCGAACCTGCATTGGGGGTATTGAGGTACGGGAATCCCGCCAGGAACGGCACCACGGCCTGGTCCACACCGTCATGCACGCTGGCCGACGTGGCACCCATGGGCACGCTGGACAGCTTGCAGGCTGAGGTCACGCCAGCCACGCCGGGGATGCTGTTGAGCTTCAGGGCGTCGTTGTCGCCGTTGATCACGCACAGGCCGCCCAGCATGGCCACGAGGGCAATGTCCACCACGTCGTCCTTGGGCCGGCGGCCGTTGGGAAATCCAGCCAGGTCACGGGCGTTGGCCAGGTTGGCCACGCCTCCCACCCGCAGCACTTCACCGGCTACGCCCAGGCGGTTCTGCTCGGCAAAGGCCACCGGCGCAATGGCGGTGTTCAGGCGCAGCATTTCAGACGGCGTGACCGTGGCGGGCTTGTTCACACCCGTGATGCCGGTCAGGAACGTGGTGGCCAGGTCGGTGCGCGGCAGGTTCACCGGTGCCAAAGCCGCGGTGTTGCCCGCCAGCACCAGGCCCAGCAGCGGCGGCAGGGTCGGGTAGATCACATAGTCCAGGAACTGGCCGTCGCCCGAAGGCCTGGAAGCATTGAATTTGTCCTTGTCGCGCAGGCCGATCACCACTTCATTGACCAGTGGGTTGCCCAGGCGCGACACCTGGGTCCAGGCGCCGCCGGCTTTCTCGCTGGCCTGGTGGCCCGATGCGGGCGCGCCCGACAGCACACGCGCCTGGCGCAAGCTGGCCGTCGTCCACGCGCCGATCACGGGTTCGGTACCGGCCGTCAGGCAGTCCTTGTGGACCTCGATGGCCAGGGATGTCACGTTCTTGCCCTGGATGGAGTTGGCGGCAAAAGCGTTGATCAGCGCCGGGTTTGTAATTTGTGCGGCGGTGGCATTCACCAGGTCAAAGATGGGTCCGAGGTTGACGCCAAAGCCTTCCTGGCGCTGGCCTGCAAACACACGGCCGGTGTCCTTCCCTGCGGGGCAACCGGGGACCTTGATTTCGCTGATGTGCTTGCCGGCGTAGGTGGCGTATGCGGCGGCGTTGCCCAGCGTCTTGACGCCGATGTAGTCCACCGGCTTTTCGAACGTGGATGCACCGCTGGTCTTGGTGACGGCCTGCACGGTCCCCTTGCGGCGGTCGCCACGCACCACGTTCACGGTATAGGTCTCCGCCACATTCAGATTGGCGTCTGACACGTTGGCCACTGCCCCGGCCTGCGTCAGCGGGATGGCAATGGATTTGCCGCCGATGGCCAGTTCCACGCCCTTGCCGGCGTTGGCCAGCGTGTTGTTGAAGCGGAACTGGAAGGTGATGTCTTCGCGCGCATCGCCGTTGTTGTCAATGTGGATCTCGTACAGCGCGTTCGGGTCCATCTTGAAGTAGTTGGGGCCGCCGTAGGCGTCCTGCAGCGGCTGGTAATTGGCGATCAGCGTCACATAATCACTGCGGCCCGCCTCGTAGCTGCGGAACATGTAGAAGTCGCTTGCGTCGGCCTTGGGGCTCGTCGTGATGAACGGAGCCTCCCGGTGGCTGGAGGCCAGGCTCGTGCCGGCGGCACACGCCGCGGCGACCGCACGCACGGCGAGATTGATTTTGCTGATGCGCATGTTTGGCTCCTGTTTGCAAAGTTGGTGTGGACGAAGGCGCCCCACCGGTACGGCCTGTCGGCCGTTCTGGATGTATGCGGCCGATGGCACACGGAATCCGTCGGGTATCACCCAGGTTGAATCCGGATGTAACGGCACTGCGTAATGGAGTGACAAACCAACAACCCTCACGACGGAGCACCCATGAAGAAATCGAGGAACGCCATCACGCTGGCGCTGGCCACACTGTGCTGCGGCCTGGCCCAGGCCGATACCGGCAAACTGCTGCTGACCGGAGGTGTCAGTTCGATTGACGGTGCTGCCGGTGGCGGCCTGACGCCGTGGGCCGTGATCGGCACCAATGCCACTGAAGGCCAGATCGGTGCGTCCGCGCATGTTTCGCGCGCCAGCACGCAGGACTACGGCCTGACGACCTATGGCGCGGCGTTGGGTTTCAAGGACCGCATCGAGCTGTCGGTCGCCCGGCAGGACTTCAACGCTTCACCGGCTGTTGCACTGAACGGCATCGCGGCCTTTGGCGTCACTCCTGGCCAGCACATCAAGATGGACATCGTGGGTGTGAAGGTCCGCGTGGCCGGCGACGCCGTGCTGGACAGCGACACGCTGATGCCGCAGATTGCCGTGGGCCTGGAATACAAGCACACGCGTCCCGGTTCGCTGGGTTCGGTGCTGAACTTCCTGGGCGCCAGAACCAGTGGCGTGGACGTGTACGTGAGCGCCACCAAGCTGTTCCTGGCGCAGGGCATCCTGGTCAACGGCACACTGCGGGCGACCAAGGCCAACCAGAACGGACTGCTGGGCTTTGGCTCCGCCGCGCCGGGGCGCGACAGCTACAGCCTGCAACCCGAGCTATCAGTGGCATACCTGTTGAGCAAGAACGTGGCCATCGGCGCCGAATACCGCTTCAAGCCCAACAACCTCGAATCGCTGGGCCGCGCCGCCGGCCTGGGCGGTGCACTGCGTGAAGACAACTGGAAGGACATTTTCATAGCCTGGGCGCCGTCCAAGAATGTGTCGCTGACCCTGGCCTATGTGGACCTGGGCCGCGTGGTGCCCGGCATCACCGGCAACCGCAAGCAGACCGGCGCCTACCTGTCGGCACAAGTGGCCTTTTGAAGCACCCTCAAGGAACCGAAATGAAAAAGTACCTCATTGCTCTGACGCTGGCCTTCTGTGGAGCAGCCATGGCCCAGACCGCAACCAACGACAGCCTGTACAGGTCCTTTGGCGAAAAGCCGGGCCTGGTCAAGCTCATGGATGATTTCATGGTGCGACTGCTGGCCGACCCGCGCACCGGACCGCACTTCAAGCCGTCCAACCAGCAACGCGTGAAGGAGCAACTGGTCGACCAGTTCTGCCAGGTCATGGGCGGACCCTGCGTGTACAAGGGCGCCGACATGAAATCGGCCCATGCCAACCTGGAGATCAGGAAGTCCGACTTCAATGCCCTGGTGGAAGTGCTGCAGCTGTCCATGGACGCACAGGGCATTCCGTTTCGCACGCAGAACCAGCTGCTTGCAAAACTGGCGCCGATGCACCGCGACACCATCACCGAGAAATGAACATCATGCGGCTTGCAACTTTTGTGATGGCCTGCGCCATGGCTTCAGGCGCCGGTGCCGGCGTGGTTTCGGTCACCGTGCTGGACAAGGAAGGCAAGCCTGTGCAGGACGCGGTGGTGGTTGTCGTGACCGCAGCCAAGGGCACGCCCAGGACCGCACTGCCCACGGCTGCCACGGTCAACCAGGACAAGATGCGCTTCGTCCCGGCGGTCACCCTGGTGCCCGTGGGCGCCAAGGTCACCTTCACCAACAACGATCCCTGGGAACACCACACCCGGGGTTCAGCCGCGGGGTTGGCGCAATTTTCCAGCACGGGCGGCGGCTTTGAGCTGCGCCTGGAAGGCAAGGCCGACGGCAAACCGGCCAGGGGCGTGGACGTGACCATGGACAAGGCCGGCGCCGTGCTGCTGGGCTGCCACATCCACGGCTCCATGCGCGGCCATGTGTACGTGAGCGATTCACCCTGGGCCCAGCGCACCACCCCTGAAGGCCAGGCCGTGTTTGACGACGTACCCGACGGGCCCGCCCAGGTGCGTGTGTGGCATGCCGACCAGCTGATCGACCTGCCGCTGCAGGCGGTGACGGTAGGGGCCAGCCCGGCCCGCGCCACCGTTCAATTGCAAGTGGTACCGCGCCGCCGCCGGGTCTAGCAAAGCCAACGCGAGTCCCTATACTCGCGCCCATGAGCCTGGACAGCCTTTCCCTGCAACAGCTGATCGAGCGTGCCGCGCAGGGGGACCATGCCTGCTTTGCGCAGGTGTATGCGCGAACCCAGGCGCATCTGTTTGGTGTTGCCCTTCGTATGTTGGGACGTGAACAGGCGGCCGAGGATGTGCTGCAAGAGGCCTTTGTGAGCATCTGGAAAAACGCGGGCAGCTATCGCAACCACGTCAACGGGCAACCGGTACAGCCCATGACCTGGCTGATCGCGATCGTGCGCAACAAGGCGCTGGATGCGCTGCGCCAGCGCACCCGCCGCGCCGAATCAGGGCTTCCGGACGACGACGCGATGGACGAAACCACGGCTGCCACCGCTCCAAGCGCGCTGGACCTGTTGGGCGACGCCACACGGGCCTTGCATATCGAGGCCTGCCTGGGCGGGCTGGACGGCAGCCACCGCCAGTGCCTGGCGCTGGCCTACTACCAGGGGCTTTCCCACAGCGAAGTGGCGCTGCAGATGGGCGCTCCGCTGGGCTCGGTCAAGGCCTGGATCCGTCGTGGGCTGGACAAGCTCAAGACCTGCCTGCAGGCGCGCGGGGTGGCCGCATGAGGTACGCCAATGCACAGCTGGTGGAGCATCTGGCGTCCACCTATGTACTGGGCACGCTGGCCGGTGGTGCGCGCCGCCGGTTCGAGCGCCTGCTGCGCGATCGTACCGACCTTCAATGGGCCGTTGCCGAATGGGAAGGCCGCTTGGGCGCGCTGGGTCAAACCGTACCGCCGCTTGCCGCGCCACCGCGTGTGTGGACTGCCATTGACGCGCGCACACGTCCGATACCTGCACTGCGCACAGGCACGTCCGGTCGCGCCCCGGCCGGCTGGCTCAAGCCTGCCGGCCTGAGCCTGGGCGGCCTGGCCGCAGGCCTGCTGGCTGCCAGCGCGCTGTTTGTCCTGGCGCCTGGCCTGTTCATTACCGCGGACCGCGCGGCCATGCTGACCGGTCAGCGCCTGCCCCAAAGTTACGTTGGCCTGCTGACCGACGCCCGGGGCGAAGGCAAACTGCTGGTCAGTTCGCTGCGCCACGGCACAGCCATGACAGTCAAGGTGATTGGCCCCATCGCACCACCCGCTCAAGGCCGGCTGGTGCTGTGGGCCGTGCCTGCCACAGGCCCCGCCTTCTCACTGGGGCCCGTGCCCCTGGCAGGCTCGGCAACAACGCATTTGCCCGACACCTCTGAAAAACTGCTGTCCAAGGTTCAAAAGCTGATCGTCACTCTGGAAACTGATGCAGCACCTGCGACCCCGGGCGCCCCGGTTTTCAGCGGCAACTGCGCCAAGCTCTGGTAGTCGTGCCCTGCTGCGCGGCATGGCGCAGTTGACGGATTCTTACGCGATGCTTACATTGACGGCATACCCCGGAGGTGGCCGTCATGACCCTGAACGAAATGCAGCGCATCAAGCAATGGCATGTCGCGCATCGCGCGGACCACCCTGTGGAATACCACCTGTGGGACGGCGTACTGACGTTATGGCTCATGGGTTGGGTGGGCTGGCTGCCGGCATGGGCTTTTGACCAGATCTGGGCCATGCCACTGTGCCTGTTGGGCACGGTTCTGCCGGGCAGCTACGTAGCCTGGCGCACGCGGGCACACCGCGCATGCCGCCTGCGCTGCGACTGGGCGACGGTGCGGTAACCCGCTGTCGCCCAGATGCTTTTCGCCGCGTGAAGCCGCGGCTTACAGTGGCAGGCACAGGAGATGCCCACGCCATGCAATGCTTTGAACTCACCGTACAGGACCATATCGCCCACCTCGTGCTGAACCGGCCGGACGAGCTGAACACCATGAGCCCGGTGTTCTGGCGCGAGCTGGGTGACGTGCTGACCCGGTTGCACCGCCAGGGCCAGGCCCGTGCGCTGGTCATCTCCTCCACCGGCAAGCACTTCAGCGCCGGCATGTCGCTGGAGACCTTTGGCGGCTCCATTGCGATGGACGACCAGAGCGCCGAAGGCCGCGCTGCCATCTTTGACCTGCTGACCGACATGCAGGCCACCTTCACCCAGCTGGAGACGTTGCGCATCCCGGTGATCGCGGCCATCCAGGGTGGCTGCATCGGTGGCGCGGTGGACATGGTCACGGCCTGCTGCATCCGCTATGCCACGGCGGATGCGTTCTTCTGCATCCAGGAGATCAATATTGGCATGGTGGCTGACGTGGGCACGCTGCAGCGCCTGCCCAAACTGATTCCCATGGGCGTGGTCAAGGAGCTGGCCTACACCGGACGGCGCCTGGGTGCCCACAAGGCGCTGGGCTACGGCCTGGTCAACGAGGTATTTGACACGCCGCAGGCCATGCTGGAAGCAGCGCTGCAATGCGCGCGGGACATCGCCGCCAAGCCCCCCGTGGCAATCTGGGGGACCAAGCAGGTGATCCACTACACACGTGACCACTCGGTGGAAGATTCGCTGCGCCAGATGGGTTGGGTCCAGGGTGCCATCTGGAGCAACGCCCATGTGCGGGAATCCATTGCCGCCATGAAGGCCAGGCGCACCGCGAAGTTTCCTGACCTGGCGCCGCTGCAGTCCTTTTCCGGTCCGGACTGACTTACTGCCGGGCCGTTCGCACGTTGGCCGGCAGCGCCAGCGGATGACTGGTGCGAAACGGGTTGATGTCCAGGCCGCCGCGGCGCGTGTAACGCGCGTACACCGACAGCTGGGTCGGCCGGCAACGCGCCAGGATGTCTGCAAAGATGCGTTCCACGCATTGCTCGTGGAACTCGTTGTGGTTGCGAAAGCTCACGATGTAGCGCAGCAGTCCGCCCTGATCGATCTGCGGTCCGCTGTAGGCAATGCGAACGCTGCCCCAGTCCGGCTGGCCGGTGACCAGGCAATTGCTTTTGAGCAGGTTGCTGGTGAGCACTTCGCTCACCGGCTGTTCGGTAAATGCAGCGCTCAACAACTCCGGCGCCGGGCTGTAGTGGGTGCATTCGATGTCCAGGCGGTCCAGGCTCAGGCCGTCCAGTTCATGTACGGGTTCGCGGTCAAACTGCTCGGGCAGCACCAGCCGCACTCCCACCGATGAAAGCGGCGTGGCGCCGCGCCAGACCGCTTCGGAAATGTCAGCGCGCAGCCGGTCGCGCACTTCGTCGGCACTGGCGAAACGGGTGTTGTTGAAACTGTTCAGGTACAGCTTGAACGACTTGCTTTCGATGATGTTGGGCGTCTCGCAGGGTACAGTGAAGTGCGCCAGCGCGACCTGCGGCTTGCCGCGTGGGGTCAGCCAGCTCAACTCAAATGCGGTCCAGATGTCTGCCCCGAAAAATGGCAGTCGGCCTGTCAGGCCAATCTCGGCACGCTTGCCCGCGCGCGGAATGGGGAACAGCAGCGATGCATCGTACTGGTCGGCATAGGCCGCCGCTTTGCCCAGCTGGGAGCCTTCTGGAGTATTGGACAGGGTCATGATCGATTCAGGCCGCGTGAAGGTGCGGCACCAGGGGTTCGAGCAGTCGATCCACCACGCCCGGCGCGAGGTCGTGGCCCATGCCGCCAATACCGACCATGCGGGCATCGGGTATGCGTCGCGCGGTGTCCAGGCCGCAGGCATAGGGCACCAGGGGATCATCCTTGCCATGCAGCACCAGGGTAGGCGCCTTGATGCGGCCAAGTTCGGCCGCCCGGCGGCCGGTGTCCGCCGCCACGGCAACCAGCTGGCGCAGCGTACCCACGGGGTGGTAGCTGCGTTGCAGCCCGGCCAGAATGCGCTCGCGCATCTGGGACTCGTCCAGCGGATAGCCCGGGCTGCCGATGACGCGGAACAGTTTCATGTAGTGGTCCACCACCGCGGACATGCCCGGCCCGGCCGGGCGGCCCAGCAAGGCGCGAACCACATGGGCTTTGGGCTCTGGCAGGCCGCGCGCGCCACTGGTGCTCATGATGCTCGTCAGGCTGAGGCAGCGCTGCGGTGCCGCCAGTGCCACCCGCTGGGCAATCATGCCGCCCATGCTGACACCCACCACATGCGCTCGCGAAACATCCAGTGCATCCAGAACGCCCAGCGCGTCCTGCGCCATGTCATGCAGGCTGTAAGGCGCACGCACGCCCAGGCCCAGCTTGAGCTTGATGGATTCCCACAGGACATTGGGCGTACCCAGGTGGTCAAAATGTTCGCTCAGGCCGATGTCGCGGTTGTCATGGCGGATCACGCGGAATCCCGCGTCCACCAGCGCCTGTACCAGCGCAGGCGGCCAGGCAATCAGCTGCATGCCCAGGCCCATGATGAGCAGCACCACAGGGCGGCCACGCTGTGAACCATCGGCACCCGTGTCTTCAACCTCGATGCCGATACCGTTGGCGCGGACTTTCATTCACAAACCTTCATTCAAACCGCCGTTCACGCAGCCATTTGGTGGCGATCCATTTTTCTCCCTCAATCACCGGCGCGCCGCCGTGCAGCGTCCTGGTGCCGGGGTGAGGCCGCTCGTAACTGAAGAACACCGCGTTGCCGCGCTTGGGCGCGACTTCCAGGTGGACATCCGGGAAGGTGGTGCCGCCCCCCTTGGCCGGCTCGCCCAGATAGATCACCAGTGTGGCAACGCGCTGGCCGCCGCGTTTGAGGATCGTGGGCGTACCGGGTT
>CAZUJD010000040.1:12334-16012 GCA_964620025.1 uncultured Ramlibacter sp.
AGTGCGGCTTGTATTCGGCACCCGGGCGGTAGTGCAGGACCTGCAGGCCCTCGCCGTTTTCAACCGGCCAGTTCACCAGCCTGGCAATGCGTTCTTCCACGCGCCTGACCACCTCGTTCTCGCCACGCTGGAAGAACATGCCGTTGCTGGTTCGATCGGCGTTGAGTTCTTCGCCGCCGGTCTTGGTTGCCACCGTCAACGAGCGGGCCAGGCGGGGCCGGGCCGCCTCGATCAGGGCATCGCATTCCTGGTCCGACAGCAGGCCTCCGAACACCACCACGCGGGGGTTGAACATGGCCTGCAGGACGCACACCTGCCTGTCGCCGGCGTCCAGGTACAGCGGCGAATCATCGAGTGCCGGCTCGGGTACCGCCACCGCTGGCGGCAGACCGCTTGCCACGGCCTGGCTTTCCATGTGGCCCTTGAGCGTGGATTCCATGGCCTCGATGGCAACGTCTTCGTTCCAGCCTGAAGCCATCATGGACTTGAGCACCGTGTCGGCGGTGTAGCCTGCCTGGGCCTGCTCGATGATCCATTTGCGCAGATCCGGGGTGATCTGCTGGGCGTTGGTGCTGTTGCTGTTCATGCGGGACTCCTTCGCCGGAAGACATAACGGTCGGGCAGCGAGGCCTGGGCCTCAAACGCATAGCCTTCCAGGTTGAAGCCTTCCAGCTTGCGAGGGGTGGTGATTTTGTGGGTAATGGCATAGCGCGCCATGAGGCCACGTGCGCGTTTGGCAAAGAAACTGATGACCTTGAACTGCCCTGCCTTGTAGTCCTCGAACACGCACTCAATGACCCGTGCCTTCAGTGCCTTGCGGTCCACTGATTTGAAATACTCCTGTGAAGCCAGGTTCACCACCACGGGCGTGCGGTCCGCCGCCAGCCGGCTGTTCAGGTAGTCTGCAATCTGTGTGCCCCAGAACTGGTACAGGTTGCGCGCGTTGCCAACCTCCAGCGGCGTTCCCATCTCAAGCCGGTACGGCTGCATGCGGTCCAGCGGCCGCAGCACGCCGTACAGGCCGCTGAGGATGCACAGGTGCTGTTGCGCCCAATCCAGCTGCGCAGCTTTCAGGGTACGGGCTTCCAGGCCGCCATAGACGTCACCATCAAATGCAAGCACCGCCTGACGTGCGTTCTGCCCGGTGAACCGGGGCGTCCAGGCCTGATAACGCGCCACGTTCAGGGCCGACAGCGCATCGCTCAAGCCCATGAGCGTTGCAATCTGCTGGGGCGATTTCTTTTTCAGTACATCGATCAGACTGGACGACTGGGCCACAAATTGCGGCAGGGAGTGGGGAACATCACCCACCGGTGTGTCGTAATCCAGGGATTTGGCAGGTGAAATCAGGTACAGCATGTGCAGACGATTATCGCCAGTGGCGTCCTGTCAGCCACTGGCTGAGCGCGCACGCCAGCACCAGCGCCGCATAGGTCGCCATCTTGCCGTCGCGCCCGAAGTACCACAGGCCCGCAACCAGCACCACCAGCCCCGCTACCGAATTGATAGCAATCTGCATCAACAAGGACAGCTTTGCGGACTTGCCGCGCAGCAGATACCGGGCAACCAGGGCCAGCCCCAACCCTGTAAAAAGCGCCGGCGCCACGAAATTGAGCAGGTGAAGCAGCAGGTCCAGCGGTCCCATGAGAAATCCGGATCAGGGTGATTGATGCAATGCAAGTGCTTGATGCACCGACAAATTTTATAATCGGCGACAAACCCCACGATACGTCGACCCGAATACACATGGCAGTCTGGGCCCTGGGCATCAACCACACCACTGCGCCGCTGGACCTGCGCGGCCGGTTTGCGTTCGCCATCGACCAGATCGAGCCCACGCTCAAGGGCCTGCGCGAATCACTCGCGGGGCGCGTGGCGCGCGGCCCCGAAGCCGCCATTCTGTCCACCTGCAACCGCACCGAAATCTATTGTGCGGGCGAACGTCACGAGCTCGACCACACCCTGGACTGGCTCGCCCATTCAGGCGGGGTCTCGCCCTCGCTGTTGCGCTCGCATGCCTACACACTGCAGGACGGCCTGGCCGCCCGCCATGCCTTTCGTGTGGCCAGCGGCCTGGACTCCATGGTGCTGGGCGAGCCGCAGATCCTGGGCCAGATGAAAGACGCGGTGCGCGCTGCGGATGAAGCCGGGGCCCTGGGCACCACCTTGAACCAGCTGTTCCAGCGCTCGTTTGCCGTTGCCAAGGAAGTCCGCACCTCCACCGAAATCGGCGCCCACTCCATCAGCATGGCTGCCGCTGCTGTGCGTCTGGCCGGCCAGCTGTTCGAAGACCTGGGCCAGATCCGGGTGCTGTTTGTGGGCGCGGGCGAAATGATCGAGCTGGCAACCACCCACTTTGCCGCCCGCAACCCCAAATCCATTGCCATTGCCAACCGCACGCTGGAGCGCGGCGAAAAGCTGGCCTCCCGCTTTGGCGGTGAGGTCATGCGCCTGAGCGAATTGCCCGAGCGGCTGCATGAGTTCGACGCGGTCATCAGCTGCACAGCCAGCACCCTGCCCATCATCGGCCTGGGCGCCGTGGAACGTGCGCTCAAGCGCCGAAAGCACCGGCCCATGTTCATGGTGGACCTGGCGGTGCCACGCGACATTGAACCTGAAGTCAAAGGCCTGGAAGACATTTACCTGTACACCGTGGACGATCTCGCCCATGTGGTGCAGACGGGCCAGGCCAGCCGTCAGGCCGCCGTGGCTCAGGCAGAAGCCATCATCGACGCCGGTGTGCAAAGCTTCATGCACTGGATGGACCAGCGCGGCGCCGTTCCCCTGATCCAGCAACTCAACGCCCAGGCCGACGAATGGCGGGCCGCCGAAATGGCGCGTGCGCGCAAGCTGCTGGCCAAAGGCGAGGACGTTGACGCTGTGCTGGAGGCACTGTCACGCGGCCTCACGCAAAAAATGCTCCATGGGGCCATGGCCGAACTGCACGCCGGCGACGCCCAGGCCCGCGAACGCGCCAGCACGGCCATCCAGCATTTCTTCCTGCGCAAAGAGCGTTAGCTGGCATCCCGGCCGTCACGCTTTCGCCGCGGGCCCGCCCGCAATCCAGTCCACGCGAACCCCGGTTGCCGGGCCCTGTTTCAGGTGCAGCTACCTCATGAAACCCTTTTTACGCCAACAACTCGAGCGCTACCCCGTCCGCCTTCAGGAACTCGACTATTTCCTGCAGCAGCCCGAGGTGGTCAATGACATGGCGCGCTTTCGGACGCTGACGCGCGAGCACGCCGAGGTCACCGAAGTCGCTGGCCGCTTTGCCCGCTTTCTGCAACGCGAAGCCGATCTGGCCGGCGCGCGCGACATGCTGGACGACCCCGAAATGGCCGACATGGCCCGTGAAGAGATCAGCGGGGCCGAAAGCGAGCTGGCCGGGCTGGAAGACGAATTGCAACGGCTGCTGCTGCCCAAGGACCCGGACGATGTGCGCAACGCCTTCCTGGAGATCCGCGCCGGCACGGGGGGCGACGAATCCGCGCTGTTCGCCGGCGACCTGCTGCGCCTGTACACGCGCTATGCCGAACGACAGGGCTGGCGCTGCGAAATCGTCAGCGCAAGTCAGGGCGAAGTCGGCGGCTACAAGGAGGTTGTGCTGCGCGTGGAAGGTGACGGGGTCTACGGCAAACTCAAGTTCGAGTCGGGCGGCCACCGTGTGCAACGTGTACC
>CAZUJD010000041.1:0-15799 GCA_964620025.1 uncultured Ramlibacter sp.
GCATCAGCCAGCACACGCCGCCGGAGCATGTCACGGCGCTGGTGGAAGCCGTGCACAGCCACTCGCGCCAGATGCGGCTTTGATCGGCTGAAATCCACGCGTCATCAGGGAGTACCCTAGGTTGAAGGCTCTGCAAAAACTTTGCCAGCACACTTGACTTATGCACAAAAGTTGTGCTGCGGCGCGCAAATTATCTGATGCCGGCAACCCCCTTGCTATGAATCCAATAGCGCTCGCAAGTTGTTGATTTATATAGGCTTCTGCATCTGCTTTTTTTGGAGGCAATTTAGCCAAAGCCTTGATTTTCAAGGCCTCGGAGCGGGTCACGACACGATATCAACAAAGTTATCCACAGAAATACTGAATCTCGATCAAATCGTTTGTGAATCAACGACTTAAGGCGCGTTTCGACAGTTGACCTTAAGAAATACCCTCAAACCAGCTTTCCTCATGCAGCACCGCCTGGCCGTTCTGGTTGCCACACCGGCTCACAGCTCGATCCGCGGGCCACTGAGTTACCGAAGTGAGTTTCCACTCGCGCCCGGTACGCTGGTGCGTGTACCGCTGGGCCGACGTGAGGTGTTGGGCCTGGTATGGGACATGCCGCCAGAAGATGGCAGCGCACCACCTGATATGGAGGAAAAGTCCATATTGGGCGAGCTGCCCGGCATCGCGCCATTGACCTCCACCTGGAGACAAATGGTTACTTTCTCAGCGAACTATTACCAGCGCAGCGTCGGCGAAGTGGCCTTGGCCGCACTGCCTCCGCAGTTGCGGGGACTGAGCGCGCTTCAGCTTGCGCGCCGATTGCGTCGCAAATCGGCCGGCGCACCGGCTTGTGCCGACGCGGACGCCGCAGTCGTTACGGAACGTGTTGCGCTGTCGCCGGAGCAGGTGGGCGCTTTGGACCGGATTGCCTCAGGCACCGGCCCCTTTCTGATCCACGGCGCGACGGGCAGTGGCAAGACCGAGGTGTACCTTCAGGCCGTGCAGGCCCTGCTGGCAGAGCGCCCTGACGCGCAGGCACTGGTCATGGTGCCCGAGATCAACCTGACGCCGCAGCTGGAGTCGCGATTCATTGCGCGTTTTGGTGCCGGTGCGGTGGTGTCGCTGCACAGCGGCATGACAAACCCGCAGCGCCTGAAAAGCTGGCTGGCCGCGCACACGGGCAGCGCCCGCATCGTGCTGGGCACACGCATGGCCGTGTTCGCGTCCATGCCGGCGCTGGGACTGATCGTGGTGGACGAGGAACACGACCCCAGCTACAAGCAGCAGGAAGGCGCACGCTATTCCGCACGCGACCTGGCCGTGTACCGCGGCAAACTCGAAGGCGCCAAGGTATTGCTGGGCTCGGCCACACCCTCGCTGGAAAGCTGGCAGGCCTGCCAGAAGGGCCGCTACCAGCGACTGGACATGCCCTCGCGCATCGGCAGCGGCCAGCTGCCCGTGGTGAAGCTGGTGGACATGAACCTGCAGCCACCGAAAACCGTTTTCTCCGTGCAGCTGCTGGACGCCATCCGCCAGCGTCTGGCACGCGGTGAGCAGTCACTGGTATTCCTGAACCGCCGCGGCTATGCGCCCGTGCTCGCCTGCAATGCCTGCGACTGGAAGAGCGAGTGCCCTCATTGCAGCGCCTACCGCGTATTTCACAAGATCGACCGCACGCTGCGCTGCCACCACTGTGGTTTCACCGAACGGGTGCCACGTGCCTGCCCGTCCTGCGGCAACGTGGACATTGCACCGCTGGGCCGGGGAACCGAGCGGCTGGAGGAACACCTGGCCGAATTGCTGGCCGACACACGCAATGCGCAGGGTGAGCCGGTGCGCATCGCACGCATGGACGCCGATACCACCCGGCTCAAGGGTTCACTGGAATCGCAGCTGGCGCAGGTGCATGCAGGTGCTGTGGACGTGCTGGTGGGCACGCAGATGATCACCAAGGGCCACGACTTCCGGCGCATCACGCTGGTGGCGTCGGTGAATGCCGATGCAGCACTGTTCTCCAGCGACTTCAGGGCGCCGGAGCGGTTGTTCGGGTTGCTGATGCAGGCGGCGGGCCGTGCCGGGCGAGACGCGATGCAGGCGGGTGCCAGCGAGATGTGGGTGCAGACCTGGCATCCCACGCACGCCCTGTTTGGCGCATTGCGCCGGCACGACTACCCGGCGTTCGCGGCGCAACAGCTCAAGGAGCGCGAGGAAGCCGGCATGCCGCCGTTTTCGTTCCAGGCCCTGGTGCGGGCGGAGGCGCGCACGCAGGAGGCTGCGCAGGCCTTCCTGAACGCGGCCAGCGCGGTGGCGCACGAGGTGCCTGCGCATGAGCACGTCACGCTTTATCCGGCTGTGCCCATGACCGTGCAGCGCGTGGCCAACGTGGAACGCGCGCAGATGCTGGTGGAAAGCGCGTCGCGCGCGGCGCTGCAGCACTTCCTGACGCACTGGCATGACGTGCTGCATGCCACGCGCGAAAAGGGGTTGATCCGCTGGGCGGTGGACGTCGATCCCCTGGGCATCTGACACCGTCGCGTCCTATTCGGCCGTGATGCCGCGCTCACGGATGAGCTTTTGCCAACGGGTTTTCTCGGCCATCATGTACACCGACATCAGCTGCGGATCGCTGGGGTTCGGCTCCCATCCCGCCTCGGTCAGCTTCTTGCGCACCGCCGGCGCGGCCATGGCGACCTGCAGCTCCCTGGACAGGCGTTCCCGCACGGGTGCCGGCGTGGCCGCAGGCACCACCAGGCCTTGCCAGGCGTAGGCCTCCACATCTTTCAGACCCAGTTCACGCGCCGTCGGCACATCCGGCAACTGGGCCAGCCTTCTGGCGGAAAAGCCCATCAGCGCCACCAGCTTGCCGCTCCTGATGTGCGGCATGGCAGTGGAGGTGTCCACCACCATCAGCGGCACCTGGCCACCCATCACGTCCTGCATGGCGGGCGCGGCGCCCCGGTAGGGGATGTGGGTGGCAAAGACTCCTGCATGGCTTTTGAACAGCTCCATGGCCAGGTGATGCGGGCTGCCGTTGCCGGGTGACGCATAGGAGTATTTGCCGGGGCTGGCCTTCAGGGCACTGATGAGTTCCGCGCCGCTGGACGGCCCGGCCCCCGCCGTGGCCACCAGCACCAGCGGAACGCGCGCCACCAGGCCGAGCGGCGCGAAATCGCGCTCAACGCTGTAGGGCACGCGCTTGTACAGCACCGGGTTGTAGATCAGGATGCCGTTGTCGGCCGTAAACAGGGTGTAGCCGTCGGCGGCGGACTTCGCCGCGATGTCTGCGCCAATCATGCCGGCTGCGCCCGGCTTGTTGTCAACGATCACCGGCTGCTTGAGCTGCTCGGCCATCTGGGCGCCAACGGTGCGGGCCAGAAAGTCCGATCCGCCACCGGCCGGGTAACCGACGAGCCATTTGACGGCCTTGTCTGGATAGCTGCCTTGCGCGGCTGCACCTGCCGCCAGGGCAACAAGAACAGCTGCAGCCCCGAGGCGGCGAAGGAATGACGAATGGACGGTTTTCATGAAATCTCCTGTTGATGCTTTCCCGCTGGAATGCGTGTTGGTGAACTGGTATCGCCCGTCGGAACAGATCGAGGTCCCGGCGAACGGAGCGTTTCAGGCGCGCCTGGCGGCCCCGGCCAGGGCAAACAGGGCCCCCAGGATGGCGACGTTTTTCAGGAAGTGGTTGAGCTGGTTTTGCAGCGCTGCAGCATCCGCGGCCCAGAAAGGGTGGAACAGCACCGTGGCCGCCACGACGAACAGCGCCAGCACCGCGGCGGCGCGTGCCGCCTGGCGGTTGGCGATCAACGCCAGCCCACACAGGATCTCGATCGCAATCACCCCGGCCAACACAATGTCAGGCAGCGGAAGACCCTTGGATCCAATGGCACCAGCCACGGCGGAAAACCGCGCCAGCTTGTTGACGCCCGAAACCAGGAACAGCAGCCCGACCAGGGCTTGCCCCGTTCGGACCAGGATGGCGCGGCCCTGTGGGCCGACGGCTTTTTCAAGTGCTTGCATGTCGTCTCCTGTTGATGTGCAGGGGACTTTAGAAGCCGCCATCTGTTCCTTCAAGCCATCTTTCAGAAGAACATTCATGCCAGAATGGCACAAATAAGAAAAACCACAACCGCATCAAACCAATCCACCACGCGATGGGCATCCATGCCTGAAATCACCCACAGCAGCCTGCACAGGATCGAGTTGTTCTGCAAGGCTGCAGAAGCGCTGAGTTTTACCGCCGCGGCCGAACAGGCGGGCACCAGCCCTTCCGCCGTGAGCAAGGCGGTGCGCCGGCTGGAAGATCAGCTGGGCATCAAACTGTTCGAGCGGACGACACGGGCCATCCGCCTGACCCAGGAGGGCGCCAGCTACCACGGCACCTGCCGCGATGCGCTGGACCGCATTGCACAGGCAGAGCTCACGCTGGCGCAGCGCCGGGCCCATCCCCACGGCACGCTGCGCCTGAGTCTGCCACCGAGCTACGGCGTGGTGGACCTGATGCCGCGGCTGCCGCGCTACCTGGACCGGTACCGCGGCGACGTCAGGATCCTGGCCAGCCTGAGCAATTCTGTGGCTGAGTTCGTCACCGAAGGCTTCGATCTGGCGGTGCGCATCGGCAAGGTGGCTGACTCGCGGCTGGTTGCGAGGCGCCTGCGCGATGCGCAGGTCCTGGTAGTGGCCTCACCGCACTACCTGGCTGTGCACGGGACACCCACACACCCGGACGAGTTGCAGGATCACCCCTGCATCGACCTGCTGCTGCCCGATACCCGCAAGCCCGTCCCCTGGGAATTCTCGCGCGGCCGGCGCACCTGGCGCGTGCAGGTGCCGGCAGCCATCACCGTGGACCTGCCGCTGGCAGCCGTGTCGGCCGCTGTCGCAGGCGGCGGTTTCGCGCGGCTGCTGGACTTCTCCGTGGCCAACGAAATCGAGGCCGGTACCCTGGTTGAGGTGCTGGCGGACTTCCGGCCGCCCGGCACACCGGTGTCCATCGTGTACCCGGGCAACCGGCACCTGTCAGTGAACGTCCGCACGTTTGTGGACTTCATCCTGCAGGAGCATTCCCAGGAACAGGCACGCTGGGCTCAGCCGGTCGGCGCATCCGCGGATTTCAGGCGCAATGCAGCGTCATAAAGCGCATTGCGCGAGGCGCCGGTAATGTCGGCGGCAAGTTTCACAGCCGTCTTCACGGGCAGTTCCTTCAGCAGCAGTTGCAGCACACGCAAGCCGTCATCGGTCTGCGTCGCCTGCGCGGCTGCATGAAGCACCACGGCAAACTCGCCACGCAACCGCTGCGCGTCGGCGGCCAGCCAGGCCGCCAGGTCTTCGCAGGGCAACGTGGCAATTTCTTCAAACTGCTTGGTGATCTCGCGCGCCACGGTGACAGGCCGCGCACCCAGCACCGCCAGCGCACGCGCCAGTGCCTCCATGCGATGGGGCGCTTCAAGCAGCACCACGGCACGCGGTTCAGACGACAGGGTCTGCACCGCGGCATCCCGCTCGCCGGCCTTGCTGGGCAAGAAACCGGCAAACACGAATCCGCTGGCGCTGTCGTGCGCCACGCTGCCCGCCGCGCTCAGCGCTGACGTGACACTGCTGGCCCCGGGCAACGGCACCACGCGCAAGCCCGCCGCGCGCACCGCCGCCACCAGCCGGGCACCGGGGTCGCTCACTGCGGGAGTGCCGGCATCACTGGCATAGGCCACACGCTGCCCCTGCTGCAGGCGCCGCACGACCCCCTGCGCCGCTTCGGTCTCGTTGTGCTGGTGAAGGGCGATCAGTTGGGCATTGCTGCGTTCGATGCCATAGGCGCGCAAAAGCGACTGGGTATGGCGAGTGTCTTCGCAGGCCACGGCATCGGCCAGTTGCAGCACATGCAGCGCGCGAAGGCTGATGTCGGCCAGATTGCCGATGGGCGTGGCCACGATGTACAGCGCGCCCTGCGGATAATGCTGCTGTGCCGCAGCGTCACGCGCGGCCACCAGGGCGGAGGCAAAAGAAGCGATCAATGGATTTC
Source organism: uncultured Ramlibacter sp. (assembly GCA_964620025.1). GTDB lineage: Bacteria > Pseudomonadota > Gammaproteobacteria > Burkholderiales > Burkholderiaceae_C > RAM1. Next base: position 6,011 of record CAZUJD010000041.1, read on the forward strand.
CCCAAAGCTAGGCCAACCACCAAGCAGCGCGGCGACATGGGCGAAGACCGTGCGCTGGCCCACCTGCAGGCCGCGGGTTTGCGGCTGGTTTCCCGCAATTATCGGACGCCCGGTCGCGGCGGTGGCGAAATCGATCTGGTCATGCGAGACCGGGACGGCACCCTGGTGTTCGTCGAGGTGCGCCAGCGCAGCCACGGCTCGCATGGCGGCGCCGGCGGCAGCATCAGTGCAATCAAGCAGCGGCGTATTGTTTTCGCCGCTCGCCACTACCTGCTGCGGCTGGGCCAGGAGCCGCCCTGCCGGTTTGACGTGGTGCTTCTGGAGCCTGGCGGCGTGCAATGGCTGCAAGCCGCCTTTGACGCCAGCTGATTCATCCGTCGGGCATGAACGGGTAGACCGGCCCCGCCATGCCGCATTGCAGGAACAGGCGCGAAGCTTCGCCCGCGTGCGCCGTGGCCTGTTCGAGCACGCATTGCCGTGCCAGCAGGTAGTGCAGCCTTGCCTCGTCATAAGGCAGCGAGAACCCTGCACATGCCTGCAGCCCGCGATGCCATGCCGATACGGCCCGTCCGGGCCGTCCGTGCAGCAGCTCTGACCAGCCCTGGTACAGCCTGCGCCTTGGCTGCAACATCGGAAGGTGCGAAGACAGGGCCAGGTAACGATCTACAGCCTGCCGGGACAGGCTTCTAGCCTGGCTGGCGGCGGCATCACTACCGTGCGCGGCATACAGCAGTACATCGATGACCAGGGCAAAGGCCAGCAACGTATAAAAACGCCCGGTCGTCAGGTAATGCGTCAGGTCCAGTACTTCCTGCGCCAGCAACAGCATCTGGCGCAGGTCGCCGCTGGCACAGGCCACCATGGCCTCGATGCCGCGCAGACGGATGTCCTCCAGCAAGGTTCGGTGCACGGCAATGCCATGGATGTCGTGAAGGCAGCTTTGCGCCGCCCCGGTCCCGCCAAGTCCGCTGCGCAGCAAGGCCTGTACCTTGAACATCAGTGACCAGCGCAGGATGGCCGGTTGCTCCAGCGTCCGTGCCTCAACCTCGGTAATGCGCACTTCATCCAGCAGGCGGGTGAAATCACCCAGGTGCAGATGCACCGCGTTGAGCTGGGCGCGGCATTCCAGGGAGTCATAACCGTAGCCCAGCGACGCCAGCGCAGCCGCGGCGCGCAACAGGTAGGCCTCCGCTACATCCCAGCGGCCGCGAGTGATCATCGAGTTGCCCAGTTGCTGAAGCGCAAAGGCCTCCTGGGCCGGCGCCACATCACGCAGCCGCCGGCGCACACGACGCACCAGCCAGTTGCTGATACCGCTGGGCCGCATGACGCTCAGGAACGCAAGCGCCTTGAGCATCACGGCCAGGCGGGCATCCGCCATCCCCGAACGCAGCGCCGCCACCCACGCAGCAGCAAGACCGCCCCAAAGGCCCGACGCAGCCGCCGCGTCCATGAAGCGGCCCATGAGCAGCCCGGCGATCGCATGCGCCAGCAGCCGCTGGGCATTGCGGTCCTGTGCGTCCGGCAACGGGCGGATGAACGGGGCCCGCAGCACGCACCACAGGGCCAGTGTCCAGGCGCGGGGGCCGGCCGACGGCAGCGTGACGCCACCCAGGCAGACTGCGGCGCGAAAGTGGGCGTTGTCGTGCAGGTCCCCGTACTGGTTGTGCATCACCATGCCTGCGCGGTGGTGCCAGACGATGCGCAACGCAGCGGGGGCCTGCGGAAATTGCTCGATCACGGACTCCAGCAGGCGGGCGGCGGCAAAGTGCCAGCCCAGACGGTGATAGATGTTGCAAAGGGCCTCCAGCGGCCCGTTGATCTGGCCGGGGCTGGCCCATTGAAGCGCCAGCTCCATGGCCGCCACCAGGGTGTTGATATCGGCTTTGAGGTCTTCCAGCAGAACCGGGTCCTCACGGTCCAGCCGGGGCGCCAGCGCCAGCAGGCGCGTCAGCACGCCGCCGGCAAACTGCCTCCTGTAGGCCTGTGCCTGATCCATCTGATCGAGCATGGAGAGGCCGTGCTGGCGCGTCAGTTCGTGCATCCGGCAACGCCCGTCTGCCTCGCGCGCGACCACCGACCGCTCGACCAGAAGCGTGAGGCTGTCCTCGCTCACGCCCGCGCAGTCAGGCACCCACTCCCGCGGAAATGATCCCCTGAACAAGGCGCATCGGGCCCAGGCTTCCTGCGCGGACTGGTCCAGCAGAACCCAGATGTCGTTCATCACTTCCAGCATGGTGCTGTGCCGGTATTCCGGCACGTGCAGGCTGGAGTCCAGCCAGGTTCCCTGCTCCAGACGCTGGACCAGCTGCTGTACAGTCAGCGTACGCAACGACTGCGCACAAAACTGGATAGCCAGCGGCGAGCCATCCAGCAGTTGTACAAGCCGCTGCAGCTCTGCATAGTCCCGCACCTCGTCAATCATAACCCCCACGCGGCTTGCACAGGCGCGCAGCAGGGCCAGCGCCGCGCCGGGATCGGCGCGACTGTCCCCCACGGCCAAACCCCGGACCTCGTACAACCATTCCTGGGCGATACCCAACCGTATGCGCGACGTCACAATCACCACACAGTGGGGCGCCGCGTCAAGGATATCTGTGACCACAGGCGCAGCCATGACGCAATGCTCGAAGCCGTCCAGTCCCAGCAGGATGCGCCGCGTACCGAGGTACTTCCTGAGCATGGCCATGGGCTGCAGAGTCTGGCTGAAGTCCAGCCCCAGGGCCGATCCGATCGCCGCCACCACCAGATCCCGCACCGTCTGCGGTGTGACGTCGCGACCGATGTAGTCAAAGCTGCACATCTCGCAGCCATCGGCGTAGTCCGGTGCCAGCTCGTCCATCAGTGCCCGTGCCAGACGGCTCTTGCCCACGCCCGCCGGGCCCAGCAAGGTCAACAGGCGTTCACCACGTCCCAACTGCCGGCGGATGATGCGCAGGTCCTCCGAACGACCCAGCAGAGGGAATCGTTCAGTGGGCCTGGGCCGTGCCAGAGCAGCTGGCGGCGGCGCCACCGGCGACACGTTACCGCGCCTGATGTCATCCGCCAGCTCAGCCAGGGCCTGTGACGGCCGGGTCCCCAGGTGCTCCGCCAGCGCCAGCCTGCATGATTCAAACCGGTCCAGAGCCGTGGCCGTGGAGCCCACACGCGCAAGCAAGCGCAAAAGTGACATGTGCGGCTCTTCGTTCCAGGGTTCGATCTGCGCCCACAGCTCCAGGTACTGCAGTTCGTTGTGCATGTGGCGCGCCTGCTGCTCCAGGCGCACCAGCTCGCGCAGGATCACAACCGCGCTGCGGTCGATCCGCTGGCGCTGGATGCCGACCCAGTCGTCAAACGCTGCGCAATCACGCAACTGGAAATCCTGCAGGAATGGACCGTCATAACCGGCGATGGCACTGCCAAGGAGGGCAGCACTTTGATGGCCCGCTGTTTCAGCAGTCCTCAGCAACGAAAGCGCATCGACCTCCACCTGCGCGCTGGGGTCCAGACCAATGGTCTCGGCGTCGGCATGGATGACCCCTGGCAATCGTTGCCGCAGTTTGGACAGTGCCAGTCGCAGGTTGGCCCGGGCACCCTCGTCGCCGGTGTCACCCCAGAACATGTCGGCCAGAACCTCGCGGCGCACGTACCGGCGCTCCAGGGCGATGTAAATCAGCAAGGCAAGCGATTTGGCCGGCAATGAAATACTGTCGGCCCCCTGCGGGCCGGCATGCAGGCGCGCACGACCCAGCACGTGAAGCATCACGGTGTGTTTCATGGATAGTGATAGCCCGTCAGAACGGGACGGGGCCAGACAAGCCCCAGACGCAGCCCCCAAGTCAGCTCAGGACCGGCAACGTGATCGGTAGCGCAAGCGTGACGGTATGGCCGCCTTTGGACGATCTTGTCGCACGGACACCGCCACCATACTCCTCGGTGAAATCACCAGCCATGAGCAGGCCGAGATTGGAGCATTCGTCGTACGGGTCCGCGGCAGCCTTCAGCAGAGGCGCCATCAAGCCCCAACCGGCCGGGGCTGGTGCGCGCGTGTCGCTGACGGTGATCAGGATCTGGCCGTCCACGCAGTGGGAAGCAACGTCGATCGTTCCGCACCCTTGCAGAGCCTGCGCAGCGTCCAGGATCAGGTGCAGGACCACTTGATGAAACTCTGGCACGTCTGACCCCGTCTGCTCAAGTTTGGCGTAGCTTTCGGCAATTCGCACGCCTGGCAGCACCAGTGTCCGGGCAATTCGCACCATGCGGTGCAGCACCTCATTGATGTCGCATTGGGCAACGGCCGTGGGAGGTCGTTCGCTGAGTTCCCGGGCTGCATCCCTGACCGAATGGCGCCCCTGTACCGTCGCTGGAGCACGTGCGGCCGTGGTTGCGGCCGGTACGCTGCGAACCGGCATGCGCAGCAGCGACAGGCCCAGGGAGGAGAGCAGGCCAAAACCGGATTGACCAGGATGGGGAAGTAGTTTGGTGTGCATGATGGTTTTCCAGGTGGGTGGTGTCCAGGGCCTGTGGCAGCTATGTCACGCAGTCAACTGCGTCACGGCGGAGGCCTGCCGTGGGAGTTGGGTGGGAGAACGATCTGGTTGCGGAGTGATTTCGGGGGCGACCACGCTGACAGCACCTGCCGCATGCAATGCCGCAAGCCAGCGACTGACCTGCTCCTGTTCTGCACCCAGGCGCTTTGTCAGGTCATCCAGCAACATGGGCCCGGAGCGCAAAGCCGCAATCAGTCGAATGTGGGCGGGATCCAGTTGCTCAATTGCGACGCGCGGCATCCGGATGAAGTGGATGGGCTTGCGGCGATACCGCGTCGGCAGGATGTCAAGCTGGGTACGCACTGCATAGGTCCAGACCAGGTCCCCGGTTGTGCGTCGGACAAAAGAGTCAGGTGCCACACCGGCCCCTGCGGGGCGACGGGTCCATTCAGACCGCAACAGGTCAGCGGGGGTGGCAGTCAGCGGGAAAGCGGCCATGCGGCGCTTCAGGTCGATCACAGCCATCAGGCGGCTGTGATACAGCAACTGGTACACCCCGCCGGCAGCGACTTCTTCCTGGTGCCACGCCAGCGAGCAACCCAGGGCGTAGTCACAGCGAAGCATGCCAAGGCGTGATTCGAGCGTGCGGAAGGCGGCAATGACACTGGCCTGCCGACCGGCCTCGAAAGGCACAGCGCCGGTCAACGCAGTGAACTGCTCTGAGGACACAGCCAGCAGGCCGGGCGCCCGACGGATGTCCAACACGGACAGAGTGCCGTCGGCGCCATGATGACGAATGTTGATGCCGGACACGCCGCGGTCCTCAATGACGTCGGCATTCACGCACCAGACGTCAGCATGCTGTGGATCGACCACCCGCCAGACACAATCATCGCGTCCGAACGCCCCCATCCAGGTGGCAAACTGGTTGCAGGCAGCCGGCCGGAAGCCCAGGAAACTGACGCCAAGCAGCAATTTGTCCATGGCTCAGTCCCCGCGGACCCGGTTCAGGCAGGAGAAGCAGACAAGCAACATGCGAATAGCCTTCCAAAAGAATCGAGGACCTTGGAAGATCAGAGCCAGAACTTTCCAAGAGCGATGTCCGCATTGAAGGTCGCAAGCGTTTTATTGGCGTATCCCGTGCGCAAAATCAGCGTATATGACCATTAAATGCTCATTTATTAAGTATTAGTTACTAATATTTAACTGATAATCGCGACAACGATTGGCGCCAAGCCTTGACGCCTGGGTACCTGGGATCTTCCGGCGAGTCGTCAACGGCCGTTTGTAATGTTACTTTTTGTACTAATTTATGATTCCACCGCGTAAGCCGCATTGCAGCCTGAATACGGGGGTTATCATCCCGAACCATGCTTGAGCAACGCATTCAACAGCACTTCATTGACAGCGCCGACCTGAAATACCAGTCTGCGCAGACCCTGAGCAAACCCATCGCGGCAGCCATCCAGGCGCTGCTCGCGTGCGTCACCAGCGGGGGCAAGGTTCTGGCGTGCGGCAACGGCGGATCCGCGGCCGACGCCCAGCATTTCTCGGCAGAGTTTGTAGGACGGTTTGAACGCGAGAGGCCAGAGCTGGGCGCGATTGCCTTGACAACCGACAGCTCCATCCTGACTGCCATTGCGAACGACTACGACTACAGCGTGGTCTTTGCCAAGCAGGTCCGCGCCCTGGGTCAGGCAGGCGATGTGCTGCTGGCTTTGTCGACCAGCGGCAATTCAGCCAGCGTGCTTCAGGCCATTACCGCTGCCCATGAGCGCGAGATGACTGTGGTGGCCCTGACCGGACGCGGTGGCGGCAAGATGGCCCAGGCCCTGCGCGAAACCGATGTCCATATCTGTGTGCCCCACGATCGCACAGCCCGCATCCAGGAAGTCCACATCCTTGCACTGCACTGTCTGTGCGACGGCGTGGACGCCCAGCTTCTCGGAGAACAGGAAAGCCCGACATGACCCCAAATCCCCGCCGACTCGTCCTTTGCGCCGTTGCAGCCGGCATCACGACGGGCCTGTTGTCCGCCTGCGCCCCCCTGATCGTGGGCGGCGCCGCCGTCGGTGCACTGGTTGCCATCGACCGGCGCACCTCTGGCGCGCAGCTGGAAGATGAGGGCATCGAGTTGCGCGCTGCCAGCAGGGTTCGTGAATCCCTGGGTGACCGCGCCCATGTGAACGTCACCAGCTACAACCGCCAGGTCCTGATTACCGGCGAGGTCCCCAACGATGCCGCCCGGCAACAGGTCGAGCAGATCGTTTCGCGGGTGGAGAACGTGCGATCAGTTGTCAATGAGCTGGCTGTGTTGGGAAATGCCACACTCACCCAGCGGTCCAATGACGTGCTGATCACCGGCAAGGTGCGCGCATCCCTGGTGGATGCCAAGGACCTGTTTGCGGGCGCTTTCAAGGTGGTGACCGAGCGCGGTACCACGTACCTGATGGGGCGGGTCACGCAGCGCGAAGCCGACCGCGCCACCGCCATCACCCGTACAGTCGGTGGTGTGCAGAAGGTGGTGCGCATTTTCGAGATCATCTCGGAAGACGAGTTGCGCAGGCTGCAACCCCAGCAGGCACCGCAACCGGCACGCGCAGCAAGCGCCGCACGATAAGGCAGCCGACCCAACGCAAAAGGGCCGCGACAGCGGCCCTTTTGCGTTGAACTGCGCAGCCGGGTTATTTCAGCCGCTTGATCAGGCTGGACGTATCCCAGCGCTGCCCACCCAGCGCCTGCACATCGGCATAGAACTGGTCCACCAGGGCCGTGACCGGCAGCCTGGCGCCGTTGCGTTTGGCCTCGTCCAGCACCAGTCCCAGGTCCTTGCGCATCCAGTCCACCGCAAACCCGAAGTCAAATTTGTCGGCAATCATGGTCTTGCCGCGATTGTCCATTTGCCAGCTCTGGGCTGCGCCCTTTCCGATCACGTCCAGCACCTGCGTCATGTCCAGGCCAGCCTTCTGTCCGAAGGCAATGGCCTCGGACAGACCTTGCACCAGGCCGGCAATACAGATCTGGTTGACCATCTTGGCCAGTTGGCCCGAACCGGCTGCGCCGAGCAGGGTGAAGGCACGTGCAAATGCCATGGCCACCGGCTTGGCTGCATCAAAGGCAGCGGCGTCTCCGCCGCACATCACGGTCAACAGGCCATTCTGGGCGCCCGCCTGTCCGCCGGAGACCGGTGCGTCCACAAACTGCAGGCCCAGATTCCTGGCGGCGGCATACAGCTCACGGGCCACATCGGCCGAAGCGGTCGTGTGGTCCACAAAGATCGCGCCGGCTTTCATGCCGGCGAAAGCGCCATCCGCCCCAAGTGTGACGGAGCGCAGATCATCGTCATTGCCGACACAGCAAAACACGATGTCCACGCCGGCAGCCGCCTCGCGAGGTGTCGCAGCGGCCTTGCCGCCGAACTCACCAACCCAGGCCGCCGCCTTGGCTGCGCTGCGGTTGTACACGGTGACCTCGTGCCCGGCCAGTGCGAGATGGCCGGCCATGGGCAGGCCCATGACGCCCAGGCCAAGGAAGGCGACTTTTCGCGGTGAGGTGGTTTCGTAGGTTTTCGGATTGGTACTGCTCATGGGAGATGCTCAAACGATGGCGAGATGTTCGGTGCCGGAGGCCAGGTCCTGGTTCTTGGCGCGCTGGCTGTTCAGCTTGATCTGCAGGCGCAGGTCATTGACGGAGTCTGCATTGCGCAATGCGTCCTCATAGGAAATGACGTTGTTTTCATAGGCATCAAACAACGCCTGGTCGAAGGTCTGCATGCCCAGGTTGCGGCTCTTCTTCATGATCTCCTTGATCTCGGCCACTTCGCCCTTGAAGATCATGTCCGAGATCAGCGGACTGTTGAGCATGATTTCGACGGCGGCCTGACGGCCCTTGCCATCCTGCTTGGGCACCAGCCGTTGCGAAATCATGGCCTTGAGGTTCAGCGACAAATCCATCAACAGCTGGGCGCGACGCTCCTCGGGGAAAAAGTTGATCACGCGGTCCAGCGCCTGGTTGGCACTGTTGGCGTGCAGCGTCGCCAGGCACAGGTGGCCTGTTTCAGCAAACGCAATGGCGTGCTCCATGGTTTCGCGATCGCGGATTTCGCCCATCAGGATCACGTCCGGCGCCTGGCGCAGCGTGTTCTTCAGTGCGGCCTCCCAGTTGTCGGTGTCCAGCCCGACCTCGCGCTGTGTCACCACGCAGTTCTTGTGCGGGTGCACGAATTCCACCGGATCCTCGATCGTGATGATGTGGCCGTAGGAATTCTCATTGCGCCAGTCCACCATGGCGGCCAGCGTGGTCGACTTGCCCGAGCCCGTTGCACCCACCAGCACGCACAGGCCGCGCTTGGCCATCACCACCTCCTTGAGCACCTGCGGCACACCCAGCCCGTCAATGGTAGGTAGGGTCATCGGAATCACCCGCAGCACCATGCCGACCTTGCCCTGCTGCACAAAGGCATTGACACGGAAGCGACCGATGCCCGGCGGTGAAATGGCAAAGTTGCATTCCTTGGTCCGCTCGAATTCGGAAGCCTGCTTGTCATTCATGATGGACCTCGCCAGAGACAGCGTATGCGCGCCGGTCAGAGGCTGGGGCGAAACCTTGGTGACCTTGCCGTCCACCTTCATGGCGGGCGGGAAATCGCCGGTAATGAACAGGTCACTGCCGTTGCGGCTGACCATGAGCTTCAACAGGTCGTTGATGAATTTACTTGCCTGATCGCGCTCCATGAGAGCACCTCCTTGCTACTACATAACCAAAAGACTCTGGCGGGGACACCGCGGAACCGGCTTCGCCGGGCCGCTGGTGTCGCCCCCCGGGGGGAGGCGCCGAAGGCGCTTCGGGGGAAGCCATATCTAGCCCGGGAAATTTTCCGGGATCTTCGCCTTGCCGCGGGCTTCGCCGGGGCTGATGATGTTGCGCTTGACCAGGTCGGCCAGGTTCTGGTCCAGCGTCTGCATGCCAAAGCTGTTGCCGGTCTGGATCGCCGAGTACATCTGGGCCACCTTGGCTTCGCGGATCAGGTTGCGGATGGCGCTGGTGCCCAGCATGATTTCATGCGCGGCCACCCGACCCTGACCGTCCTTGGTCTTGCACAGCGTCTGCGAGATCACCGCCTGCAGCGACTCGGACAGCATGGCGCGGATCATTTCCTTTTCCTCGGCGGGGAACACGTCGATGATCCGGTCGATGGTTTTGGCCGCACTGGACGTGTGCAGCGTGCCAAACACCAGGTGGCCCGTTTCCGCGGCGGTCATCGCCAGGCGGATGGTCTCCAGGTCGCGCATCTCGCCCACCAGGATGATGTCCGGGTCCT
>CAZUJD010000042.1:0-2315 GCA_964620025.1 uncultured Ramlibacter sp.
CCGAGAGTGAAGGCTTGGTCGAACTTCAAGCGGATCGGCTTGCTAGAGATTCAATGATCTCTAGAAGTGATTGGCGTAATTGCTCTGCGAAGTACACGCAATCAGAGGCGGAGGTCATTCAGTTCGCCCAGAAAATAGGCATTCATCCCGCAATCGTTGCAGGCCGTTTGCGTCGGGAATGGAACAAGCACACCATTTTTACTGACATAGTGAACAGCGTGAACGTTAGAAAGGTCCTCCTCGGCCATGAGTAACTATACGCCGTTTCTAAAAGTGAAGATGAATGAGATCACTGCGATTGGTCAACTTCCAATCGATTTGAGAACAGCGGTTATCCCATTCTTCGACCTTCCAACGAAGCCCACGATGACTCCGGATTCGTTTAAGCGAATGGTGGGAAAAGGCGCGAAGGCGATGGAAAAGCACCTAGGCGATGTACCAGCCTTTTTTCTCGACAATTTCGATATAGACGACACGATGCTAGTAGACGGCATCGACAACTATCAGTTTGTGGTGGACACGTTTCAGGAACTACCGTTCATACCAGTAGTTGGGCTGGATCGCTCCGGTTCCCATAACGACGTCGTCTTCAACGGCAAGTCGGGCGGAACTATTGCTTCGGATGAGGTGGCACTGCGACTGCAGGCAGAAGATTTTGCGAGTTTTGCTTTAGTTGAACCGGATCTTGACCACATATTTGCTCAAGGCAGCATGTTCAGTCAGTGGACGGTAATACTGGACAACCGCGTGTGCTTGGATCTCGACGCAAATAGGCGCGCGACAGAACTTGTCAATTTCATAACGGCAATTCGCACCGCGTATGACTTGAAGCGCATTGTCGTCGTAGGATCGTCAATCCCGCCTTCAATTGGACAAATCATCGGTGTTGGCAGCGAGTTGGTTCAAGACAGAATTGAGTTGGCAATCTTCACGTCTATAACTGGTGCGCTGGGAGACGAGGATGTCGATCTCGGCGATTACACGGTCGTAAGTCCTCTGTACTCAGATGCTGATATCCCGCCAGGGGTGATGCTTAACGTGATGGCGCCACGAGTCATCTATTCCTATAACACCGCGCATTTCTTAGCCAGAGGCGGTGCGTTACGAACACACCCCCGTGGGAACATGCAATACAACGACATAGCTATCAATATAGTTGGTAGGCCGTTTTACAGAGGTTCTCCGTACTCTTTTGGGGACAACTTTTTGAACGACAAGGCGAACTTCGTGGGCTCACAAGTTACGCCAGGTAGTATTCTGAAGCCCACGATAAACGCTCACGTCACATATATGGCGCGGACGTTTGGCCTGCCTTAGATCGATCAATCAATTTGACTCCGATAGTTTCCGCCAGCGTTGCTTTGGCTAAATTCGCAGAAATCAACTTGCTTAGCTCATCTCGATTGAGTTGTCTTGCTTTCGGGTCGATAGCAACCGCCATCTCGAGAAGCTCAGAACGCCACAACGTAAGCAATGCCAATCTTTTGTCGTAGTCGGGGCTTCTTTTGGCGTGGCGTATATACGAAATTGCAATTCGTCCGGCAACGAGCGAGGCCTGCATAACGCCCCAGTGTGGCGGGACAATTTCAATTGCCCTACTTAATCGAGCGGCTGTGGTGACAACCGTCGTCTTCATGAACGTGAGATCATAGAAAGCACCCTGGCGAGCGAGACGCTGAATGCTGTCCGTCTCTCCTTTAATCTCATAGCAGTGCGCAAATCGTCCGATAGTCACGACGTCTGCGATTGCATTGCCGTTATGCACACGAAGCTCCTGAAGAATCGCTCGCGGCTTTACTGGAAGCGCTTTTAACCGCAAAACCAGCGCAGCTCGAATTGTTTGATCGTTGAGACGACGCAATTCATCTGCATGACTGGGCAGTCCGGAATCTTTCACTGTCATATTTACACTGTCAGGTGGTGGATGTCGGCGGGAGCAATTCTCAAATCGCTTTGCCGAGCCTCCCAACCCCCTCCTCAATCTTCCCCACATCCGCCGTCGCAAAGCTAAGCCGCAGCGTAGACAGGTCGGGGTTGGATGCATAAAAGGGCGCCCCCGGCACAAAGGCCACGCCCTGCTCTATCGCGCGCTTGGCCAGCTCGTTGCCGTTGCTCACCTTGCCGCCAGCGCCCGTCAGGCGCGCCCACACAAACAGGCCGCCTTGGGGTTGCACAAACTCTATCGCGTCGCCCAGCTCGCGGCGCAGGGCGTCGCCCATGACGCGGGCGCGCTCGCCGTACACCTTGCGCACGTTGGCCAGGGTGGCGGGCATGCGGCCGGCCTTCAGGTACTGGGCGGCGGTGGCCTGGGCAAA
>CAZUJD010000042.1:2415-15750 GCA_964620025.1 uncultured Ramlibacter sp.
TTCACGGCCAGCTCCAGCACGCGCTTGCGGCGCTCCAGGCTCAGCAGCGCGCCGCTGGGGTTGCCGAATGTGGGGATCAGGTACACAAATTTCGGCTTGTGCTCGGCGATCAGCGCCTCCAGCGTGTCGGTCTGCACGCCCTGCCCGTCGATGGGCGCGGTAATGATGTCTGCGCCATACAGGCGAAAGCACTGGATGGTGGCCAGGAAGGTGGGGCCTTCCACAATGACCTTGTCGCCGGGGTTGATCAGGGTTTTGCCCAGCAGGTCCAGCGCCTGCTGGCTGCCGGTGGTGACGATCAGGCCGTCGGGGTTCAGCCCCTTGACGCCCTTGGTGGCCATGAAGGCGGCCAGCTGTTCACGCAGGGGGTTGTAGCCCTCTGTAGCGCCGTATTGCAGCGCGCCGCCGGGCTCGTCGGCCAGGGCCTGGTTGGCCGCCTCCTGGATGCCGGCCACGTCAAACATGGCGCTGTCGGGGAACCCGCCCGCAAAGCTGATGATGCCGGGCTTGCCCAGCAGTTTGAAGAGTTCGCGGATGGCGGATGTTTCTACGTTGTTCAGGCGGTCGGCAAATTGCAGGGGCATGGGGTGGCTCGTCTCGGGGTGGGTTCTGTCGTGAATGGTGCATTCTCGCGCAGGCGGGCGCAGGTTTCCTGCTTTGTCGCCTGGCGGGGGCGGGCCGTGTCAGCCCAGGCTGAAGCCGGGGTTGTCCACGTCCAGCAGCATGGCCAGTGTTTCGCCGCCGCAGTGCTGCTGCACCAGCGCGGCAATTTCGGCTGTGGCGGCCTGCACGGTGGCCCGGGGGGTGGGCGGCAGCCCGTCGATGTTGAAGAAAACGCCTTTGGTGCCCGGCAGCGTCTGGGTGTTGGCGGCCTGGCGCCACGTCCAGCGGCGGGTCAGCACGCTGGCGCCGTCGGCCAGTACCACCTCGCCCACCGGTGGCACTTCCACCGGGCTGCCGTCGGGCGGGGCAAAGCTGTCGCCGGGCTGGGCCAGGCGCAAGGTCACGCCGTGCTGCAACGCGTCAGTGGGGTGTGCGCCGGCGGGCAGCATGTATTTGATGGAGACCAGGTTGCCGATGTCCACCAGCGTGTTGATGGACGGAAGGTTGTCGGGCTTGAGCACCCGGCGCGCCAGTGCCTCGATGGCGCTGCGGTGCTCCGACGGCTTGGCGCCAAAGCGGCGGTAGGCGTCGCGCCAGGCGGCGATCTCGGGCACCTCGGCCACGTTGCCGGTGATGCGCTGGCGCAGCGCGGCTTCTGCCTCGCGCAGCAGCGCGGTCACGGCCGGGGCGCTGGGTCCGTTGGTGAAGCCCCGCGCCACCACCACGCCGCGGCAGTAACCGGGGTACTGGGTGAAGATGTCGGGGGCAATGGTGTAGGTCAGGGGCGTCATGTCCGCACTTTATCGCGGCCCCACCTTCATGCATGGCCCGTGCTACGCTGCCGCGCATGATCGAGCTGCACATAGACATCCCTACCGCCGACGGCGCCATGAACAGTTTTGTGGTGCACCCTGAAGAAGGCGGCCCGCACCCTGTGGTGCTGTTTTACATGGACGCTTTAGGCAAGCGCGAAGAGCTGCACGACATGGCGCGGCGCCTGGCCGCCGTGGGCTACTGCGTGGTGCTGCCCAACCTGTACTACCGCCGCACGCGCGATTTCTGGCTGCGCGAACGGGTGGAGCCCGCCATGACCGAGATGATGGGCCACATGTATTCATTGACCAATGCACTGGTGGCAAAGGACACCGGGGCCATGCTGGACTTTGTGGCCACCCTGCCCGCGGCCAACGCCAGCCGCATCGGCGCCGTGGGCTACTGCATGAGCGGGCCGTTTGTGATGGCGGCCGCCGCCACCTACCCCCAGCGCATCGACGCCATTGCGGCGTTTCACCCCGCGCTGATGGTGACTGACAAGCCCGATTCACCCCACCTGATGGCGCCGCGCATTGTGTGCGACACCTACATTGGCTGCGCCCAGACCGACAAATGGGCGTCACCCGAAGACATCGCCACGCTGCAATCGGCCCTGCAAGCCGCCGGCAAGCCCCACCGCGTGGAGTGGTACCCGGGCACCGAGCACGGCTTTGTGTTCCCCCACCGCACGGGCATTTACCACCGGGCGGGGGCAGAGCGGCATTGGGAAAGGCTGTTCAGCCTGTTTGGGCGCACGCTCAAATAATCGCTTATTAACGATAATTTGTATTTATTGCTTAAATACAGTAAATTGCAAATACCACTTCAAGGCGGTATTTGTCATGAGCACACTGCAGACCTTTCCTGTCGTCATGCCGGCCCAGCTGTCGGTGCATATCCGTTCGCTGCGCAAGGCACGCGGGCTGACCCAGGCGGCGCTGGGCCAGCGCATTGGCGTCAAGCAGGCCCGGCTGGCCGATATTGAAAAGAACCCCGGCGCCGTCAGCCTGGACCAGCTGTTGCAGGTGCTGCACGCGCTGGACGCGCGGCTGCAGTTGGTCGATACCGCCACCTATGGCCAGGCCGCGCCCGCCGCCCCGCCGCGCGCCGAAAGCCCGGCGGCTGACTGGTAAGGGGCAGCGTCATGGCATTCCCCGATCTTGCGGTGTGGATGAACGGCCAGCGCGTGGGCGTGTGGTTCTGGTCGCGCACCGGCACGCCCGGCTTCCGGTACGACGCCGCCTGGCGCCAGTCGCCCAACGCGCGGGCGTTGTCCGTGTCGCTGCCCATACCCGCGGCCGGTGGCGATGTGATGGGCCCCGCGGTGGAGCATTACTTTGACAACCTGCTGCCCGACGCCACCCGCATTCGCGACCGCCTGCGCCGCCGCTTTGGCGCGCCGTCCACCCGCGCGGCCGACCTGCTGGCCGCTGTGGGGCGCGATTGCGTAGGCGCAGTGCAGCTGGTGCCCGACGACACAGAGCCCCCTGCGCACGACCGGGTGGACAGCCAGCGCCTGACAGACGCGCAGATAGAGTCGTTGCTGGTGGACGTGACCGACGATTCCCCCGACGCCGGGCTGCCCTGGGCAGACTTTCGCATCTCTATCGCCGGCGCGCAGGAAAAGACAGCGCTGCTGCGCAGGGGCAACCAATGGCACCTGCCCCACGGCGCCACGCCCACCACCCACATCCTCAAGCTGCCCATTGGCCTGGTGGGCAATATGCGGGCCGACCTGAGCACCTCGGTCGAAAACGAATGGCTCAGCCACAAGCTGCTGGGCCTGCTGGGGCTGGACGTGGCAGACACGCAAATGGCCACCTTCGGCAGGCAAAAGGCATTGGTTGTTGAGCGCTTTGACAGGCGCTGGGTGGATGGCGGGCGATGGATAGCCCGGCTGCCGCAAGAAGACCTGTGCCAGGCCACCGCCATGCCCCCCGACCTGAAGTACGAAAGCGATGGCGGCCCGGGCGTGCGCGCCGTGCTGGCCCTGCTGGCGGGCAGCAACAACGCCAGCGCCGACAGCCTGCGCTTTGTGCTGACGCTGCTGGCGTTCTGGCTCATGGCGGCCATAGACGGCCACGCCAAAAACTTCTCCATCTTCCTGGAGCGCGGCGGCGGTTACCGCATGACGCCGTTGTACGATGTGCTGTCGGCCTGGCCCATCATTGGCAACGGGCCCAGCCAGATCAGCCCGCGCCGCGCCAGGCTGGCCATGGCCCTGCGAGGCAAAAACACGCACTACCACCTGCACGAGATCCACACCCGCCACTGGCAGGCCTTGGCCCTGCAAAGCGGCGTGCCCGGCGCGTTTGACCACATGGTCGCCCAGGTGCTGCTGGTGCCGCAGGCGCTGCAAGAGGCCCGCGCACTGCTGCCCGCGGGCTTTCCCATGGCGGTGTTTGACGCCATCAGCCGCGGCATGCTGGCGCAGGCTGAGTTGTTCATGGGCGGGCTTGACTAGAGTGTTGCTCTGGAGTCATACTCCAGTCCATGGCAACCCGGGAAACGATTCTTGAAGCGGCGGCGGGGGTATTCCTGGCGCAGGGCTTTGCCGCTGCGTCCATGGACCAGATCCGCCAGGCCGCGGGCGTGAGCAACGGCAGCCTGTACCACCATTTCCCCACCAAGGCCGCGCTGGCCGACGCGCTGTACGCGCACACGCTGCGCAGCTTTCATGCACAGATGCTGGGCGCCATTGGCCCCCGCACGTCGGCACAAAACGGCGTCAAGGGTTTGATCCGCGTCTACGTGCAATGGGTGCTGGCCCACCCCGGCCCGGCCCGCCTGCTGCACGACCTGCGGGCCGAGGGCGTGCTGTCACCCGGCGGTGAACGCGCCGGTGCCAATGCCGAGGGCTTCGCCCGGCTGGCCGAATGGATCGCCAAGCAGATAGAGGCCGGCCAGATGCGCGACCTGCCCTTTGCCGTGTGGATGGCGCTGGTGTTTGCGCCCGTGATGGCGCTCACGCGCCAGTGGCTGGCCCAGCCCGCCCCCACCGTGCCGCCCAGGGTGCGTGCCGCACTGGAGCACGCGGCCTGGATGGCCGTGGCCCCCTGACCGTTCTGGAGGTTTCCCCATGAAAGTTGTCAACGTCCATCAGCGCCTGCTGCAGGCCCGACCCGAACAGGTCGGTGCGCTCATCAACACGCTGGCGTCGCCGCAAGACCGGCTGTGGCCGCGCATGCACTGGCCGCGCATGGTGCTGGACGCACCGCTGGGCCCAGGAGCCGCGGGCGGCCACGGGCCCATCCGCTACGTTGTCGAAGCTTTCGAGCCCGGCCACAGCGTGCGTTTTCGCTTCACGTCGCCGCGCGGCTTTGACGGCTGGCATGCGCTGGAGGTGCTGGACGCTACCACCGTGCATTGCGTGCTGGAGCACCGCATTGAAATGAACGTCACCGGCCTGGCGCGGCTGGCCTGGCCGCTGCTGTTTCGCCCGCTTCATGACGCCCTGGTGGAAGACGCGCTGGCCAACGCCCAGCGCTCGCTGGGCCTGGTGCCGCATGCGCCGCCCTGGCCCAACCGGGTGCGGCTGCTGCGTGCGCTGGCACGGCGCTGGGCTGCGCCAACCCCGCGCTGCGCCAAGCCCGGCCCTGCGCAAAGGACACCCCATGCCCGCTGACCTGATGGCCCTGGGCCAGGACATCCTGGGCAAGCAGCCCTTCAGCCAGCTGCTGGGCGCCCAGCTGGATGTATTTGAACCCGGCCAGGCCCAGCTGTCGCTGCCGGTCACGCCGCAGCTGCTGCAGCAAAACGGCTTTGTGCATGGCGGTGTGCTGGCCTACCTGGCCGACAACGCGCTCACCTATGCCGGTGGCTCGGTGCTGGGTGGTGTGCTCACGTCAGAGTTCAAGATCAACTACCTGCGACCGGCCACGCAGGCCGAACGCCTGGTGGCCGTGGCCACGGTGGTGGGCAGCGGCAAGACCCAGGCCGTGTGCCGCTGCGACATCTACCTGCAAAGCGGCGGCGAGCGCAAGCTCTGCGCTGCAGCGCAGGGCACCATCCGCAAGTCAGAATGAACAAGCGCCGTGACCCATTTCACGGTCCACGCAAGCGAAACATTCTGAAACCCGAGAACATGTGGGGTTGCGGCACTGCGTCATTGACCTGAGCCCCACAATTGACCACCATGCTCGTACATGGTGCATGAAGTTTCCCCCGTTCCAGACAAGGCAGGTGACGGCATTGAACGCGTGATCTGCGCCAGCATGACCACCAGCACCACCGGCATGTTTGCGCAAATGGAGGCCATCCGCCAGTCGTCCTTGCGCCACAACGCTGCCCTGGGTGTGCATGCCGTGCTCATCAGCCAAAGCGGCTGGTTCATCCTCTGGCTTGAAGGCCCCGGTGCGGCGGTGCGTGACCTGCTGTCGCGGGTGCGCACCGACCCGCGCCACCATTCGCAGCGCGTGCTGCACCACAGCCGCGGCATGCGTTTCCTGCCGACCGCCTGGTCCATGGTGCTGTCGCCGTCCAGCGAGCCGGCCGCCGATTTCGGCCGCCGCGTGCTGGAGCTGCGCCACATGATGGACCAGGGCCGCCAGTTTGCCCCCACCTCGGTCATTCGCCGCCTGACGGCGCCCATGCTGCTGGCCACCACACAAGCCGGCGGCGACCCCGAGGCCTACCACCGCGTGGGCGTGTGCTCCGCAGGCGTCAACGAGGCGTTCGATCTGGTGCGCTGGCTGGCCCAGCGCCATGACACCGTGGTGCATGCGCGCCGCTATGCGGGTGAAGCCGACATGGACAGCGCCACCGACTACGTCGATTTCATGGAAGCCGGTGAGCCCTGCCGCATGATCGCCATCTCACGCCCCAGCCTGCAGCACGGCATGCGCCGCGCCTTCCTGCCCGACTGGCCGCACCTGCTGCTGCTGTTTGTGGGCGACAGCCGGCGCGACGGCGCGCTGATGGACCGCGTGCGCGACGCCATGGCCGGCCTGCCGTTCACCCCCATGCTGCTGGGCGTGGCACCCGACACCGCCACCCATGAGCGCATGGCGCCCATGGCCCGGGCCGCGGGCCTGCATTACATGAACCTGGGCGTGATGTCGCCCGCAGAATGCCCTGCCGTGTGGCATGTGCTGCGCATGCACCTGTCACAGGCCGGCACACCCCCCAGCTCGGTGTGGGCCGTGCCCGAGCCGCGCCTGGCGGCCTGAGTTCAGAACCCGGCGGCCAGGCCGTCGCGCCGCGCATCGCTGGCGGCCACGTAGCCCTGCACCTTGGGATCGCCCGCACGCCAGATGAACTGGCCCGCGCCGAAGTCCTGGTAGTTGTCGTTGATCACTTCCATCACGTGACCACGATCGGCCAGGCCCTGCACCGTGGCCTTGTCCATCTGCTGCTCCACGTTGATCTCCAGCCCTGCGTTGTAGCGCCAGCGCGGTGCGTCGCACGCGGCCTGCGGGTTCTGGCCGTAGTCGAGCATGCGCACCAGCGTCTGCATGTGGCCCTGCGGCTGCATGTTGGCGCCCATCACGCCGTAGCTCATCACCGGCTGGCCATCCTTGGTCAGGAAGGCCGGGATGATGGTGTGGAACGGCCGCTTGCCCGGCGCCACCAGGTTGGCCGGGTTGTGGCCGTTGGCGTCCAGGCTGAACGCATGGCCGCGGTTTTGCAGGCTGATGCCGAACGACGGTTCCACGCAGCCCGAGCCAAAGCCCATGTAGTTGCTCTGGATGAAGCTGACCATCATGCCGTTTTCGTCAGCCGCCGTCAGGTAGATGGTGCCGCCCCTGACCGGGTTGCCGGCGCCAAAATCCTGCGCCTTTTTCATGTCGATCAGCTTCGCGCGGCTGGCCAGGTAGGCGTCGTCCAGCATCTGCCCGGCCGTGACCTCCATGTTGGCGGGCTCGGCCACATAGCGGTACACGTCGGCGAAGGCGAGCTTCATGGCCTCAATTTGCAGGTGTTGCGAATCCACACCGTCCACAGCCAGGCTGCGCACGTCAAACTGGTCCAGGATGCCCAGGGCGATCAGCGCCGCAATGCCCTGCCCGTTGGGCGGGATCTCGTGCAGCGTGTAGCCACGGTAGTTTTTGCCGATGGGCTTGACCCATTCGGGCTGGTAGGCGGCAAAGTCCCTGGCGGTGATGCTGCCGCCATTGGCCGCGGCAAATTTTTCAATCGCATGGGCGATCTCGCCGCCGTAGTACGCCTGGCCCCTGGTTTCGGCAATGGCGCGCAGGCCGCGGGCAGCGGCCTTGAACTGGAACAGCTCGCCCACCTGCGGCGCGCGGCCCCAGGGCAGAAAGCCCTGCGCAAAACCGGGCTGGCCCTGCAGCTCGGGCGTGGCGGCGGCCCATTTCTGCTGCACCACCACCGGCAGCAGGTAGCCACGCTCGGCGATTTCGATGGCGGGCTCCATCAGGTCGGCAAACGGCAGCTTGCCAAAGCGTTCGCTCAGGGCCACCCAGCTGGCCACGGCGCCGGGCACCGTGACCGAATCCATACCGCGCTTGGGCGGGGTCTTGGCGTCGGCGCCGTATTTGCTCTTGAAGTAGTCCGGCGTCCAGGTCTGCGGTGCGCGGCCGGAAGCATTCAGGCCATGCAGTTCCTTGCCGTCCCACAGGATGGCAAAGGCATCGCTGCCCAGGCCGTTGCTCACCGGCTCGGTGATGGTGATGGCGGCGGCAGCGGCAATGGCGGCGTCCACCGCGTTGCCGCCCTTGAGCATCATGCGCAGGCCGGCCTGCGCGGCCAGCGGGTGCGAGGTGGACACCACGTTGCGCGCAAAGACCGGCAGCCGGGTGGAGGTGTAGGGGTTGTTGTAGTTGAAGGACATGCGGGCCTGTTCAGTCGGCGGTGAGCTTGCGCTCGGTGATGATCTTTTTCCACTTGGCGCGGTCGGCCGTGGCCATGGCGGCAAATTGCGCAGGCGTGCCGCCCACCGGGTCAATGCCCAGGCGGGCCAGGCGCTCCTTGACCTCCGGGTCCTGCAGGGCCTGGTTGATGCCGGTGCTCAGGCGTGTGGCCAGCTCGGCCGGCAGGCCCTTGGGGCCGTACAGGCCGAACCAGGTCACGGTCTCATAGCCCGGCACGCTTTCCGAAATGGCGGGCAGGTCCGGCAGCAGGGGCGAGCGTTTGGCGCTGGTGATGCCCAGGGCACGCAGGCGGCCTTCCTTCACGTGTGGCAGGCCGCTGGGCAGCGAGTCAAACAGCACGTCAACCTTGCCGCTGACCAGGTCGGGAATGGCCAGGGCCGTGCCGCGGTACGGGATGTGCACCATGAACAGGTTGGCCTGGGCCTTGAAGTATTCGGTGCCCAGGTGCACCACGGTGCCGTTGCCGCTGCTGGCGTAGTTGAGCTTGCCGGGGTTCTTCCGGGCGTAGTCCACCCACTCTTTCACAGATTTGGCGGGCGACGAGTTGGGTACCAGCATGATGCTGGGCGCATTGCCCACATGCGAGATGGGCGTGAAGTCGGCCACTGCGTCGTAGGGCACCTTGCCAAAGCTCGGGCCGATGCTGTGCGTGCTGCTGGTGGCCAGCAGCAGGGTGTAGCCGTCGGCCGGGGCCTTGGCCGCAAGATCAGAGCCGATGGTGCCACCGGCACCGGGCTTGTTGTCCACCACGATGGTGGTGCCCAGCTTTTCACCGAGCTTTTGCGAGACAGCCCGCGCAAAGATGTCGGTCGCACCGCCGGCCGGGAACGGCACCACCAGGCGGATGGGCTTGGACGGGTAGGCCTGGGCCAGTGCGGCAGGGGCCGCCAGCGTGGCCAGGGCCGCCAGGGCGGAAAGGGTGAAGTTGCGCTTTTTCATGCCTGTCATTGTCCGCCCTGCCGGACCCGGGCCAAAGCGAATAATGCTTTACCTTCACTAAAGCATTGCTTTAGCATCGCAAACCATGAGCAGCATTCGCCTTTTGCGTACCTTCCTCGCCGTGGCGGCCGAGGGTTCGTTCGCCGCCGCTGCGCCGCGGGTGGCGCTGACGCAGGCGGCGGTGGGCCAGCAGATGCGCCTGCTGGAGTCCGAGCTGCGCCGCGAGCTGTTCACGCGCCAGGGCAAGGCTGTGGTGCTGGGTGACGCCGGGCGCGAGCTGCTGCCCCAGGTGCGCCGCCTGGTCGCGCTGTACGACCAGATGCTGGCCGCCGCACCGGCCAGCGGACCCATGGCCGGCACGCTGCACCTGGGCGCGGTGGTGTCGGCTGTGCGTCCGCTGATCCAGGCCACGCTGGCGCTCAAGGCCCGCCACCCTGCGCTGGAGCTGCATGTGTCGGCGGCCAAGTCCATCGAGCTGCTCACCCATGTGCGCGAGGCCGAACTGGACGCCGCCATCGTGGTACGCGAGCCCGGCCCCGCGCAGGCCGGCCTGGTCTGGACGGCCCTGTACGCCGAGCCCATGGTGCTGCTGGCGCCGCGCGCGCTGGGCGACCAGCCGCCGCGCACCCTGGTTCAGCAGCACCCGTTCATCCGTTTTGACCGAACGCAGCACACCGGGCGTCTGGTCGAACGCACGCTGCGGCAGCTGCGCGCCAAGCCGCAGGAGTTCCTGGAGCTCAACGCGATTGAAAGCATTGTGGAGCTGGTGCGTTCGGGCCTGGGTGTGGCGGTGCTGCCGCGCCTGCGCGACGGCCGCTGGGCTGCCGACGCCAGGCTGCGGGTGCTGGAACTGCCGGGCGCCGAGGCCCGGCGCATTGCCCTGGCCCAGCGGCGAGACGCACCCAACGCCGCCGTGGTGGCCGCGCTGGCGCGCGAATTCATGGCGCCGCGCGCCACCGACCCGCCCTCCGTCCCGGCCTGAGCGCGCGCAGCCTCAGTGGGTGATGACCACCAGCACGCTGCAGGACGAACGCTCGATCAGCGCGCCTGATATCGAGCCGCTCCACCAGCGCGCTGTCCAGCTTTCAAGGTGCTTGTGCCCCACCACGATCAGGTCGGCGCTGATGGCGCGGGCACGCTTGGTGATCTGGTCCACGGCATCACCGGCCACCACCTCGCCCGTGGCGGTGTAGCCGGCAGCGGCCAGTCGTTGCAGGCCATCGTTCAGCACGGCCTGGTAACGCTGGCGTTCACGCGCCTCCAGCTCGGCGTCGTACACGCCGCCTTCCAGGCCCACATAGGCCAGGCCCAGGGGCATCACCGCCACCAGGAACAGCTCCGACTGGCTCCAGTGCGCCAGGTCCTGGCAGTCCAGCAGCGCCTTTTGTCCGGCGTCCGATCCGTCGTATGCGAGCAGGATCCTCTTGTACATGCAGTTCTCCCCAACGAAATGACGACACGCCAAGCATAGGGGCGCTGGGGCAGATATACAACAGAGGTTTACGCGGGTTGCTTGCGTTTGCGGGTTCCGGAAGGGACGGGTGAAAGGGCCTGCGATGGCAGCCCGGGCGAATCGCCGCAATCCTGTGCAGCAGGATCGGCCTGGGCGTGCAGCAGGTAGGACAGCGTCCATTCATCTTGGTCGCCCGAAGCGTCCACGGTGCGAACATGCACCACAGGAACCTGCGCGTCTTCGCACCGCAGCTTCATGCCATGGGGCACCACGAGCGTGATGAAGGGCTGGGTATCGTGCAAGGTCAGCGTCGGCAGGTCCCAGCCGTACTCGGCATAGGGCGCCGCCAGCGCAGACAGGTCGGCGCCATGGTGGGCGCTCAGCCGGATCCCGGTCACGCCGGGCATTTGCGCAAAGTGCGCCATGGCCCCCGGCCCCAGGCCGCCCGACGGCAGCGAAACCGTCTTGATGGCTGCGCCACCCACATCCGCCACCAGATCCAGCGCCAGCCAGCACGGCGTGGAAAGGTGCTCCACCAGGTAGGCCAGCGACTTGCTCGTGGCCATGGCCGTCAGGTCCAGGTGCCCGGTTTCCAGGTCCAGCAGCTTGACCAGATCGCGGCTGGCCTGCTGCGGGTCCGGGGTCAACTTGCCCGAGGCATACATCGTGGAAAAATTCAGTTCAATGGCATAGGCCAGGGCCGCGGTCGCATCCTGCACGGCGTCGTCCCCCTTGCGGTCGGAGCAGGAGCCCCGGCCCGACGAAGACGCGGTGAAGGTCCATGACGACGTACCGGCAAGGACAGCGGATGTTGGCGAATGGTTCATGACAGGCTCCGGTAGTGGATGTGCCCAATTTAGGCGCCGCTGTCTGCAGCCGCCACGAGACGAAGGTCTCGGCACGCGCATCGGCGCACCGTACACTGCCGCCCATGAAAAAAGAGTCCATCGCCCAGTTCTTTGCCACGCTGAAGGCCGCCAACCCGCAGCCCAACACCGAGCTGGAATTCACCAGTGTGTTCGAGCTGATGGCCGCCGTGCTGCTCAGTGCCCAGGCCACCGATGTGGGCGTGAACAAGGCCACGCGCAAGCTGTTCCCGGTGGCCAACACGCCGCAGGCCATCCTGGACCTGGGGCTGGAAGGGCTGGAGGGCTACATCAAGACCATCGGCCTGTACCGCAGCAAGGCAAAGCACCTGATGCAGGCCTGCCGCATGCTGGTGGATCTGCACGGCGGCGAAGTGCCGCAGACGCGCGAGGCGCTCGAAGCCCTGCCGGGCGTGGGCCGCAAGACGGCCAATGTGGTGCTGAACGTGGCCTTTGGCGAACCGGCGATGGCGGTGGACACACACATCTTCCGCGTGGGCAACCGCACCGGCCTGGCACCGGGCAGGAATCCGTACGAGGTGGAGATGGGCCTGATGAAGCGCATTCCGCCCGGGTACCTGGTGGACGCACACCACTGGCTGATATTGCACGGGCGCTATGTATGCCAGGCGCGCAAGCCGCTTTGCTACAAGTGCGCCGTGGCGGCCTGTTGTGACTACACCCCCAAAACGCCGGCGCCCTGACCCGCTGCGGACTTCATGACGCCGCTGGCCGTTGATCCAGGCCAGATTTCATTTCAGCTGCGGCAGCTTGAAGGACAGGTCCTCCCAGTCACTGGCGTCGGGTGCGCCCAGGCCCTGGCCTGCGCCATGAGACAGGTCATCCGGTGCACCCTGCGCGAGCGCTGGCCCGGTGTCTGACTCCAGCAGGTCCAGCAACAGCTGGGGTACCAGCGGCAAGTCGCCGTCCTGACCGCCATGGCCATCGCGGCTGGCGGTTTCGGCGCCAGAGATGATGCCGGTTGTGGCGGCGAAACTGTCGGACCCGGAGCGCAGGCGCTTGCGCGGCCGCTGGTCGCCGGACGGCACCTGCACCGGCCCGTCGCCGGACACTCCGGTGGATTCATCGGGCCGCCCGTCACGGCGAGGGTGGCCGATCGTGAGCGTTTGCGTGCTTATGTCTTCCCTTATGAAATCAGGACCAAACCTGTCTTTCAGGCCATCCAGGCAGTTCTGCAGCTTGTATTTCGCGCTGCCCTTGCAGTCGGAATACAGGTGAATCGCCAGCTCCGCCCGGGTGATGGGGCCTTTTGCGAGCCTGCGCACCAATGGGCCCTGCACCGATCCGAGCGTGATGCAGTTGCGGTCCAGGTAGAAGTCCCCCGTCCACGGATTGAATTGCAGGCGTTTGTCAGTCGTGAGAGGCTCGCACTGTTGCCTGAGCTCAAGTGCCGGCAGGGTCTTGTTGTCTGCCGGGGCCGACGGAAACAGGGTCGTAGGACCAGCGTGCAAAGGCGGCCCGTTGTGTTTGGTGTCCTGCGGCATCGGGTGCAGTGCGTCGTCAACCATGCCAATCGAATACAGCCCGTCGTGTTGCTGCACGATGCCGCAGCCATAATCCCGGCGCAGTTCCTCAATGGCCCTGCTGACCGACGAGCCACTGCTGCTGGACATGGGGTCCAGGCGCCGGAACGTGCTGGCGATGTCGGCCACCGACATGTAGACACCGCGGTTGCATGCCAGCAGGCCCAGCACCTTGGCCCTGATCGGCGGCGTGGCCTGCTGGCTGTGGTCCAGCCACACATACGGCGAACCTGACCCGGGTTTGCAAACAAGGCGCCCGTCCAGCGACTGACCGGCAAAGCTCG